>DATJGC010000557.1:0-6382 GCA_035495345.1 Chitinophagaceae bacterium
CGCGAAGATAATTGTTTTTGCCCAAGCCCATCAGCGGGCGTCCAATGAGGTGTATCGTTCCCGAACGAGCCGTTTTGCTGCCGATTGTTTCTTACTTTTGCAGCCCAGAAACAAGCATATGGCAATAGCAGCATTGTTAAGAGACACCGTCATCAGCAGCCTTCACTCATTATACAACGAACCATTTTCAGATAAAGATTTCCAGGTTAACCAAACCAAGCCGGAGTTTACAGGAGATTATACCATTGTATTGTTTTCGCTGGTGAAAAGATTAAAAAAATCGCCCGACGAGGTAGGTAACGAACTCGGCGCTTTTTTGCAGGAAAACCATCCTGCCCTGGTGGCAGAATTTAATATCATTAAGGGCTTTCTAAACCTTACCATTGCCCCCAACTACTGGCTGCAACTGCTGGAAGAAAATTACAGTAAGAAAGACTACGGTCGCCTCCCCGCCAACGGCCAGCGCGTGATGGTCGAGTATTCAAGCCCCAATACCAACAAACCCTTGCATCTCGGTCATCTCCGCAACAATTTTTTGGGCTGGAGCTGCGCCGCCATCCTTTCTTACAACGGTTACGAGGTAATAAAGACCTGTATTGCCAACGACCGCGGCATACATATATGTAAGAGTATGGTGGCCTGGAAGCTCTTCGCCAATGGCGCCACACCCGAGAGCACAGGAACCAAGGGCGATCACTTTGTGGGCGACTACTATGTTTTGTTTGGACAGGAATTAAAAAAACAGTCAGCAGAACTCATCAACAGCGGACTTACCAAAGAAGAGGCCGAGAAAAAGGCGCCCATCATGCAAATGGCCCAGCAGATGCTGGTAGACTGGGAAGCAGGAGACCCCGAGGTACTGGCCCTCTGGAAAAAAATGAATAGCTGGGTGTACGAAGGTTTTGCCGTAACCTACCAACGCATTGGCAGCGATTTCAATAAAACCTATTATGAAAGCGATACCTACCTGCTGGGCAAAGACCTGGTAGCCTTTGGACTAAGTAAAGGCGTTTTCTTTAAAAAAGAAGATGGCAGCGTCTGGATAGATTTAACAGCCGACGGACTGGATGAAAAAATTGTACAGCGAAAGGATGGCACTGCCGTCTACATGACCCAAGACATTGGCCTGGCCGTAAAAAAATACGAAGAATTTGCCTGCGATAAAAGCATCTATGTGGTAGGCAATGAACAGGATTATCATTTTAAGGTGCTGAAGCTGATTTGCCAGAAACTATCGCTCCCCGCGGCAGATGGTATCTTCCACCTCAGCTATGGCATGGTAGAACTGCCCAGCGGACGTATGAAGACAAGAGAGGGCACCGTGGTTGATGCAGATGATATGATTGAAGAAATGGTCAATGTGTCCCGGCAAAAAACGGAAGAGCTGGGCAAGGTAAAAGACTTTACACCCGAAGAGCTGACCACTCTTTTTGACACCATTGGCATTGGCGCACTTAAATTCTTCTTATTGCGGGTAGACCCTAAAAAGAAAATGTTGTTTAACCCGGAAGAGAGTATAGACTTCCACGGCTTTACCGGTCCGTTCATACAATTCATCCATGCACGCATCCGGTCTATACTGCGCAAGGAACAGCCTTCGGCAATGGCAGGAAACTACAAGGAAGAACTGCTGCCGCTGGAAAAGGAGTTGCTGGTAACCATGGAACAATACCCCGGTGTACTGGCGCAGGCAGCGGCTGAATACAACCCTTCTCATCTTGCCAACTATGTGTACAGCGTGGCAAAAACCTTCAGTTCATTTTATACAGAACATAAAGTAGCGGGCGCAGCATCTGAAGAGAAAAAACAATTGCGGTTGCGGCTTTGCCAGCTGGCGGCCAATATCATTGCCTCTGCTATGCAACTGCTGGGCATCAATGTGCCGGAAAGAATGTAAGGAAATACAGCATCAGCATCCGCTAATTACAAGGGGTTTTGCGCCGCGTGTCTACCAGGTAAAGGATTTTCCAGGTACCATTTACGCGCAAGAGCTGAAAAGCGTCTACACCACAGTGGCTGAACCTGCCCGCATAATAAAATTTATACGGCGCCCACACCATGGCCAGCGGCCCATCTATTTTTACGGTTTCAAAAACAATGCGTTCATCTGCAGAATCTTTTGGCAGCGCGGCCACCTGCAGCGCAAAGGCTTTCACCGCTTCATTTCTTACCACAGTACGTCCTTCTTTATTGGTACCAATGGTTTGTAAGATGGCGCTGTCTGCAAATGCATTTTGAATGCCTGCAGCATCTGAAGCGCGCATGGCATCAAACAAAAGATTCACCGCTGCTTTTACGGAATCTGCAGCCTGTTGTGCCTGGCAAAGGCTGCCGAGCAAGAAGCACGGTATAAGAAAGAAAGTATATTTTTTCATACGCGGTTAACAACAAGAGGAACTACCGGTTACATATAGCCGAGGATCTTTAGCATGCTCTGCGCCGTCTGCTCTTTGGCATATACCCAGTCTACCAGCTTACCGTTTTTATCGTGGCCCACAATTATATGCTTGGGCGAAGGTATCAGGCAATGCTTGATGCCACCGTACCCGCTGATCTGGTCCTGGTAAGCGCCGGTATGAAAGAAACCCACTACCAGGTTTTCACCATTGGTAAGCTTGGGCAGAAACACCTCGTTGATATGTTCTTCAGAATCATAATAATCATGGCTGTCACAGGTGATACCTCCCAGCACCACGCGGTGGTACTCCTCGTTCCACTTATTGATGGGCAGCATCAGGAAACGTTCTCCAATACCCCAGGTATCTGGCAGGGTGGTAATAAAAGAAGAATCAATCATGTACCATGTCTCACGATCGTTCTGCATCTTCTGGCCAATAACGCTGTAAATATGTGCCATGCTTTCACCCACGGTATAACTGCCAAACTCTGTAAAGATATTCGGCATGGGCACATTGCTTTTTTTGCAGGCGGTTTTGATATTGCGCACAATCTCATTGATCATGAACTGGTAATCATAGTCAAAACCCAGCGAATGCTTAATGGGGAAACCGCCACCGATATTGATGGAATCCAGTTCAGGACAAATCTTTTTCAGCTGGCAGTAAAGGTTGATCACTTTATTAAGCTCACTCCAGTAATAGATATCATCCTTAATGCCCTTGTTCAGAAAAATATGCAGCATCTTTAGCTGGAAGCGATCTTCATTGCCTTCAATCTTGTCTACATAAAATTCAAGTATATCACGCGGGCGGAAGCCGAGACGCGAGGTATAAAAAGGGAAATTGGGTTCTTCTTCTGCGGCTACACGGATGCCCAGCTTGAAAGGGGCTTTCACCGTTTTCTTGTATTGCTGCAGCTCATCTTTATTATCCAGTATCGGGATAACGTTTTTAAAACCAGAATTCAGCAGGCTGGCAATGCGGTTGGTATACGGTTTTTGTTTATACCCGTTACAAATGATATAAGTGTCTTTGCTCACCTTTTTGCGGGCATACAGCTTTTTGATGATCTCAATATCATACGCATAAGAGGTCTCCAGGTGAATATCCTGCTTCAGCGCTTCTTCTACCACAAAAGAAAAATGAGAACTCTTGGTACAATAACAATAATTGTACTCACCCGTGTATTTGTACTTTTTAAAAGCAGTATCAAACATCTTCTTGGCTTTCTTTATCTGCATGCCAATCTTGGGCAGGTAAGAAAGCTTCATGGGGGTACCGTATTTATCAATCAGGGCCTTCAGATCAAGCCCGTTAAATTGCAGGTATTCATCTTTCACTTCAAACCCTTCTTGCGGAAAATTGAACGTTTGTTTGGTGAGGTCTAAATAAGTATTGTTCATGTAAGGCAACTGTAGTTACAAGTGGATAATGCTTTTGCGCTGTTGTTATACCCGCCGGTTTTTTATTTCTGCACAAAAGTAATTGTTTGCAGCAATCAGGCGCCGCTTTTTTTGGGCGGCAAATCCGGCAGCAACCGCATTAAAAAATAATAAAAAGATAAACGGTAAATGGGTAACATTGTGCCGGGATGCAGGCAATGTGAAGTGTTAACATTTACCAAAAACGATTGCGCATGAACAAAACATTCGTTCTCCTGCTTTGCTTAATGGCCTGCCGGCTGCCATTGGGAGCACAAACTGATTACACCGCACAAGCCAAAGCATTGCTGGCCAAAATGACGCTGGCAGAAAAAATTGGCCAGCTAAACCTGGTAACCCCCGGGGGCGGCATTGCTACCGGCGCAGTAGTAAGCCAGGGCGTGGAAGATAATATCCGCAAGGGACTGGTAGGCGGTTTGTTTGGCATTTACGGTCCGGAGAAAGTGCGTGCAGCACAAGACCTGGCGGTAAAGAGCAGTCGCCTCCATATACCGCTGCTGTTTGGACTGGATGTTATTCACGGGCACAAGACCATCTTCCCGATACCGCTTGGTTTATCTGCAACCTGGAATCTGGCGCTCATTGAAAAATCTGCGCGCATCGCCGCCACCGAAGCCAGTGCCGATGGGCTTGCCTGGGCCTTTTCTCCCATGGTAGATATTGCGCGCGATGCCCGCTGGGGCAGAATCTCTGAAGGAAGCGGCGAAGACCCCTACCTTGGCAGCCTCATTGCAAAAGCAATGGTGAAGGGTTACCAGGGCAATCAAATGCAGGCCAGCAACGAGATCATGGCCTGTGTAAAACATTTTGCACTGTATGGTGCTGCGGAAGCGGGCCGTGAGTACAACACGGTAGATATGAGCCGTATAAAAATGTACGAGTATTACCTGCCGCCCTATAAGGCCGCCGTTGACGCAGGCGCGGGCAGCATTATGAGCTCATTCAATGAAATAGACGGTGTGCCCGCTACCGGTAACAAGTGGTTGCTGACGGACCTGCTGCGCAAACAATGGGGCTTTAAAGGTTTTGTGGTGTCTGATTATACTTCGCTCAGTGAAATGATCAATCACGGTGTGGGCAATCTGGCTGACGTAGCTGCGCAGGCATTGAATGCAGGGCTTGATATGGATATGGTGTCTGAAGGCTTCCTGACAACGCTTCAGCAGTCGGTTACAACCGGCAAGGTATCCATGGCTGCTATCGACCAGGCCTGCATGCGTATACTAACAGCCAAGTTCAAACTCGGACTGTTTAAGGATCCCTATAAATACATTGATGAAACCCGCCCCGCGAAAGACATTCTTACAGTGGCCCACCGCCAGGCGGCCCGCGAAATTGCCGCGCATGCCTGTGTGCTGCTGAAGAACAATGACCACCTATTGCCGCTGCAGAAGAAAGGCACCATTGCATTGATTGGCCCGCTGGCCAATAACCAGCGCAATATGCTGGGCACCTGGGTGGTGGCGGGCGACTGGAAACAATCTGTAACGGTGATGGATGGACTAAAAAATGCGGCCGGCAGCGCTGTAAATATTTTATACGCCAAAGGCGCCAATATTGCCGACGATACCACTTTAATTAAGAACGCCAATGCGCTGGGGGTAGAAATTGAACCGGAAGAGAAAAGTCCTGCCGCCCTCATAGCAGAAGCAGTGGCAACCGCCAACAAGGCCGATGTGGTGGTGGCCGTAATGGGCGAAGCTGCCGACATGAGCGGTGAATCTTCCAGCCGCTCAGATATAGGCTTGCCGGCTAACCAGCAGGAATTATTAAAGGCGTTGAAGGCCACCGGTAAACCCATTGTACTGGTGCTTATAAATGGACGGCCCCTCACCCTCCCCTGGGAAGACAGCCATATGAACGCCATCCTGGAAGCCTGGGCCCCGGGCACAGAAGCAGGCAACGCCATTGCCGATGTGCTCTTTGGTGCGTATAATCCATCCGGTAAACTGACCGCCACTTTTCCAAGATCGGTAGGACAGATACCGATTTACTACAATCATAAAAACACCGGCAGACCCTATGATGGCAATGGGCCAGGCAAATTCAAATCTTATTACATGGATGTCTCCAATGATCCATTGTACCCGTTTGGGTTTGGCCTTAGCTATACACAATTTACTTATGGCGATATTAAGCTCAGCAAGAAAACCCTTAAGGGAAATGAAACCTTAACGGCCAGCATCAATATTACCAATAGCGGCGCCTATGCCGGCGAAGAAACGGTTCAATTATATATCACAGACCCTGTAGCGAGCGTTACCCGTTCAGTAAAGGATTTGAAGGGCTTTACAAAACTGTTCTTACAACCGGGCGAACAAAAAGAAGTAAGCTTCACCGTTAGTACAGAACAGTTAAAGTTTTATAACAGCCAGCTGGCCTATGGTTGGGAGCCCGGTGAGTTTATCATTGGTATCGGCAGCAGCTCGGCCAGTACAAAAAATGCTACTGTACAATGGAACCGCTGATGAAATTGTTTAAATACCCAATCCAGGCTAAACGGCAGGGCCGCACAAACAACCGCCTGATGATAAAGTGCAT
>DATJGC010000558.1:0-4736 GCA_035495345.1 Chitinophagaceae bacterium
AAACATTTTAAATTCTGGGAACGCTACTTTACCTGGGCTTTAAACGACCGGATAGATTATATAGACGTGCGCAGCACACCCACACCCATCAAGATCTACGGCAATGGCTTTGCGCTGAAACCTTTTGAAGAACTGCCAGCAGCATGGAAAAACTATTTCTACGACGAAGAAGACTGCAGGGCGGCCAATGAAAAGATCAAGTACATTTTTGATAATAACCTCCTGGCATGGCCGCATACAGACAATAGGTACAAGCTCTTCATTGCCGCCTTTCAACAATTACAGAAACAATTACCATAAAAAAAGGGGCCCGGAGGCCCCTGCTGTAAAAAGGAATTTATTATTTTTTCTTTTTTGCCGGAAGCGCCGCCGCGGCCACTTTACGTTCACGCACTTCTTTCAACTGCATGGTGTAATTGTTGCTGCTGATTTTAAACATCAGCAGGTTGCTGGAAACATTCAACACCCATATTTCTTTACGGTCTGGTTCGCCCTCGGGCTTTGTCTGAATGGCAAAACCTTCCAGGCTTATCTCCTTTCCTTTATAATTTACGGGGGCACTTACGGCATCTTCATCCGGACTAACAAAGGTTTCGCTCTGTCCGTTGTCGAAACTTACCGGTGTGGCTTTGTTTGAAAGGTCTTTAAAATTATCGGCTCCCAGCCAGAGTGAGGAAGCATCCGTTAATTTCAATTCACCTTCAGGCAATGAAGCCAGGTAGCTCTTACCGCTTTGCAGCGCCTTTGCACTGATGGTAACATGTCCTTTTTTATTTACGCTGCCGGTGGTAAGCCAGTTAAAGTCTGCCACAACGCCGGCATCAAATTTATTGGGTACTACCAGCATGCTGTATTGGTTACCGGGCGTATATACATCATACACCAGGGTGTCTCCACGGTGTATGCTAAAAGTGCAGGGACCATCTTCATAACAAACCAGTTCATCAAACTCTGTTTTCACAGACGAGGTACTCTTCTTTGTTACCCGCTTGCCCTTGGTGGCCGATTTTTTTGCGGCCACTTTGCTGGTTTTTGCCTGGCCATATACAGCCGCTGTAAACAAGGCCAGTACAGATAGAATAAGGATCTTTTTCATGTAATAATTTTTTTCGTAAATGCAATTTTCAATAAGAAAAGTTATACACACCCTGACGGACATGGACCCTGTATCAACGTATTTAGAAGCGATATATTTTGCGGCCTTATCGCTGCCTTGTTAACCTGTATTTACTTACACTAAAACTTCACTCAAAGCCATTACGGCCGGCCGTATCAAATGAATTGTTTTTAAATTAGATTTGCCCGCAAGACGCCTGTTGCAGTAGCATATAGCCGCCTGCCACCACCACTCATCACAAACCGCAGACATGACCAAAGAAGCATTACTGGCACAATTAAAGAACGACACCTATATCATCCTAAAACCCTCCGGCATCCACGGCATTGGAGTCTTTGCCATCAGGGATATACCCAAAGGATGCAGAAATATGTTTTCGCGCGGTGCGGGAGAATGGATAAAACTGCCGATTGCCGAAGTGGATGCATTGCCTGACCATGCAAGAGAACTGGTAGAAACCTATTGTCTTTTTGATGAAGACAATTATTACGTGCCCGATTATGGATTTAAACTGATGGACCTGGTTAATTACCTAAACCACTCTACCCAGCCGAATATTGTTTCGGTGAATGACGGAGAAGAATTTGAAGCCCTCCGTGATATAAAGACGGGCGAAGAATTACTGGTAAACTATGGCCACTTGGTAGACGGCATGGAATCTTATCAATAAAAAAAGCATCGCAGCAACAATTGGCCGCAGTAATGAAAGCATCCAGCATTAAAGACATCAAGACCGAGCTGCAAAATCTTCCCAAAGAAAAGCTAACTGAACTTTGCCTGCAACTCGCAAAGTATAAAAAAGACAATAAGGAATATCTTAGTTACCTGCTGTTTGAAGATCATGATCTGAACGGCTATATCAACAACATAAAACAGGAAATGGATGATCTGTTTGCCGCAATCCCCAATAAGCAACTCTACTTTGCCAAAAAGAGCCTGCGCAGAATTTTGCGCATTGTAAATAAGCATATCCGTTACACTTCCTCCAAACAGGCGGAGGCCGACCTGCTCCTGTACTTTTGCCAGAAAATGGCCGAGTCTAACATTGCTTACCATGGCAGCACGGTGCTGGTGAATCTCTATTCATCGCAGATAAAAAAGATAAGGGCTGCCATTGCCGGCTTTCATGAAGACCTTCAATATGATTACCTGAAAGGGCTAAAAAAGCTCGAATAAATTGCATTGGCCGTCCGTGTAATTTACCCGAAGGCTGGCCGCTTTATTTTTATCTTACCAACTGAAACTTTTTTTATGAACAAATTGACTGTATCGTTTTGCATCTGTCTTTTGCTGGCAGCCACCGCGCTGCAGGCGCAGGACCTTTACATGCCGCGCAATATCCGTAACGCCTACAACAAGGGAACACGTTCACCGGAAGGCCTACCTTCTGCAAAATACTGGCAAAACAAAGCACGCTATTCCATTGCAGTTACCGTGGCACCCCCTAACAGAACCATTAAAGGAACTGAAGACATCACGTACTTCAACAACAGCCCGGATACGCTTCGCAACCTCGTCATCAAACTCATTCTGAATATACACCGGCCAGATGCGCTCAGGTATGCAGATGCCAGTGAAGCCTATCTTACTGAAGGCATACGTATAGATGCAGTAACCGTTAATGGCAGGCCCGTTGCATGGAATGATCCCCAATATCATTTTACCTGGCAGGATCTGCGCTTACCCACGCCCCTGCAACCGCACGACTCCGTTAAACTTAATTTTAGCTGGCATTACGATATCTCCCTGCAAAGCAACCGCGAAGGCATGATTGATTCTACCACATATTTTCTCGCCTACTTTTACCCCCGCGTAGCCGTGTACGATGATTATTATGGCTGGGACCGACTTGATTTTACCGACCAGCAGGAGTTTTACAATGATTTCAACGACTATACACTGCAGGTAACCGTGCCAGACAATTACGTGGTATGGTCCACCGGCACTTTACAAAATGCATCGGCTGTGCTGCAACCTGCGGTGGCCAAAAAATTGGCCGCCTCATTTACTTCAGATGAGATAAGCACCATTGCAACAGAAAGAGATATGGCAGCAGGCAATGTAACCACGCACCAGCGGCAAAACACCTGGACATGGACGGCCAACCACATCACAGACATGACGGCCGCCATCAGCGACCATTTTACCTGGGATGCATCCAGCGTGGTGGTAGACCCGGCTACCGGCAGGCGAGCCAGTGTACAGGCCGCCTATAACGATACCGCAAAGGATTTTCACAGCATGGTAGCGTTTGGCAGGCATTCGCTCGACTGGCTTTCACGTAACTGGCCGGGCATACCCTACCCTTATCCAAAAACCACCATTGTACAGGGGTATGCAGACATGGAATATCCCATGATGGTAAATGATGCCACGCAGGCTGACCCGGACTTTGCGCGTTTTGTAGCAGAGCATGAGATAGCACATACCTGGTTTCCCTTTTATATGGGCATTAATGAAGCTCGTTATGCATTTATGGACGAAGGCTGGGCCACCACCTTTGAATTACTGATAGGCAGGGAAGATTTGGGTGTGGAGCGTGCAGAGAATTTTTACCGCAGGTTCCGCGTACAATCATGGATTGGCGATAAATCTGCCGAAGAAGATCTGCCCATTATTACACCCGCCAATGTATTGCGCGGAGAAGGCTATGGTGCAAACGCCTATGGCAAACCTTCATTGGGTTATCTGGCGTTAAAAGATTTGCTGGGCGATGATTTGTTTAAAAAATGCCTGCATGATTACATCAACCGCTGGAATGGCAAGCATCCCATTCCCTGGGATTTCTTTTATTCTTTTAATAACAGCGCGGGCAAAGACCTGAACTGGTTTTGGAAAAGCTGGTTTTTCTCCAACAACCATATAGACATGGCCATAGCAGATGTAAAGCCTGCCAACAAGGGGTACCAGTTAACGCTAAGAAATATTGGCGGTTACCCGGCACCGGTAGACCTGCTGGTAAGCTATGCAGATGGCAGTACAGAAACACTGCACCAGGGCCCTGGCACCTGGCAAAACAATCCGGCCACGGCCCTTATCGGCATCAGCACCAAAAAGAAAATTCAATCCGTGCGGCTGCAGGGCGGCATCTTTATGGATGCCAACACGGCCAACGATGTTTGGAAAGCACCATAACCAGGCGATTTACAGGTTTACCACAACTGACTTGCCTGCGGCGGCAGCTGCCATCAGGGCTTGCCAAAAACGGGTACAGATCTTGTAAATCATGCACGAACCCCTGAAATGAGTTGTCATGAAATTATACAGTTGCAGCAATTGCCAGAACCTGCTCTATTTTGAAAATACGGTTTGCCTTCACTGCCAGTCGCCCATTGGCTTTAACGCCGCCAGTTTATCCATGGTAACCCTGGCCCCGCTGGAAGACAGCAGCTTTGCAGATATTAAGCGCAAGGAAGATCACTGGAGGTATTGCGATAACGCGGTCTACGCATCCTGTAACTGGCTGATACCTGCTGACCAGGAGCATGGCTTCTGCACCGCCTGTTCGCTCAACCGCACCATACCATCACTTGATACTGAAGAAAATCTGGACCGCTGGAGACGCATAGAAGTAGCTAAGCACCGTTTGGTGTACTCGCTATTGCGGCTGGGCCTGCCC
>DATJGC010000559.1:0-6548 GCA_035495345.1 Chitinophagaceae bacterium
TAAAACTATTTTTATGCACACCACCATCAAGTCAACCATTGCAGGCGCCTTGCTTTGCGCCGCCCTCATCATCAGCGGCAGTAGTTGCAAATATGTTCCTCCTACCACGCCGCCCCCCGCCAAGAACACATTGCTGGAGAAAGTAGCCAGCGATAGTCGGTTTACTTATTTGTCTGTTGCCGTTGTACGCGCAGGTTTATCGGGTACACTGTCCGACAAAAATGCCAGCCTTACGTTATTTGCGCCTACAGATGCTGCTTTTTGGGCAGCAGGGTTTGCCAGTGCAGAGGCCGTTGCCCAGGCACCCATTGAAACACTCAAGGCCATTCTCCTTTACCATGTGCTGCCTTCAGAGGTGAAGTCTTCCAGCATTCCGCTGGCCGCCAACACAGAAGTAAACACCGTAGCCAATAAACCGGTGTATGTTACCAGAACCAGTAACAACAAGGTTTTTGTAAATGGCGTGAGTGTAATACAAAAAGACTGGGATGCTAAAAATGGCGTCATCCATGTAATCGACCGCGTGTTGATACCCGCCGTAGGCACTATTGTAGCCACCGCGCAGGGCAATGCACAACTCAGTTACCTGGTGGCCGCCGTATTGCGTGCCAGTCAGGGCAGTACCAATGTGGCAGCGGTATTAAGTGGTGCCGGTCCCTTAACCGTTTTTGCACCCACCAACCAGGCCTTTATCAATGCGGGTTTTGCTACCATTGATGCCATCAACGCCGCAGATCCTGCTGCACTGACTACCATTCTTACTTATCATGTTATTGCAGGCAGGGTATTCTCTTCTGACCTTGTGAATGGTGCTAAAGTGCCCACTGTAAATGGTGGCACCGTAGAAATACAATTGAACGGCGGTGCGCGCGTAAAAGGCAAATCAAATACCAGCGCTTCCAACATTCTTATTACCGATATAGTGGCCAGCAATGGCGTGGTGCATGTAATAGACCAGGTATTGCTGCCTTAAGACTGTCAACAATATTTTATCAGTAAATCAAAAAAAAGGACATGATACACAAACCAGCATTTTTCTCCGTAACAACTATTAGTCGCTTCTTTCTTTTTTCAGCTATTGCCGCCGCAGCTGCCTGCAGTAAGGATGATGATACGCCTCCACCGGCGCCCAACACCGTTGTAAACGTGGCCAGCAACAATGGCTTTACAACGCTGGCAGGTGCGCTTAATACGGCCGGACTAACGGCTACGCTCAATGGAACAGGGCCCTTCACCGTATTTGCGCCTACCAATGCTGCCTTTGCAGCCATTACGGTGCCATCTGACCCTACTGCGTTGGGTAATATCCTGAAGTACCATGTACTCAACGGCAAAGTGCTGGCGGCAGCATTGCCTACCAGCTATACACCAGGGGTTGTTACCTTAAATGGTGATAGTGTATACGTGAAAAAATTTGCCTCCGGCAATGCTTATGTAAACGGTATTAAAGTAGACCAGGCAGATGTAAACGCCAGCAATGGTGCCGTACATGTGATAGGTTCAGTGCTGATACCACCCGCCGCCAGCGTGGTAGCCGTGGCCCAGTCAGACACCAGTTTTAAACTGCTGGTGCAGGCGGTGGTAAAATGCGGACTGGCAACGGCATTGTCTGCCCCCGGTTCACTCACCGTATTTGCACCTACCAATGCTGCTTTCAGGGCCGCAGGTTTTGACAGCACGGCTATTGCCAATGCCAATGCAGGAACGGTAACCACTCTTACCAGTGTGTTGCAATACCATGTGGTGCCGGTACGCGCATTTTCTGCAGACCTGGTAGAAGGATTAACCACCGCCCCTACCCTGCTCACAGGCAAGTCACTTACGTTTAGCGTAGCCGGTGGTGCCAAGGTAACCGGAAGCGGCAATGGCGGCACGGCTTCTAATATTGTAAAAACAAATATTGTTGCCAAGAACGGCGTGGTGCATGTAATAGACCGCGTGTTACTTCCTTAACTTTTCTTCCATTTAGTTGATAACCTGTAAAAACCAGTACAGTCCCGGGTAATGCCGGGACTGTTGCTTAATTTTAGCTGCAGCATGTTTACCAGCAAATACCGTTACGGGATTATTATTTTACTGGGCATTTATTCTTATGTGAATACGCTTTTCTCGGAAGTGTATACCTATTATGGTATTCACGCGCCCTGGTATTCCATCATGCTGGTGATGGTGGCCATAACACTTGTGGTGTGGGAAGCAAACCGCCTGCTGTTGGTGGCACTCCGTCGTTTTTATGAGCAGTTGTCCACCTGGCGGTTCCTAATCCTGTTCTTTTTAACTGGTATGGTAGCCTCAGTAGTGCTTACACTGGGCATTGCTGTTGCGGCCACGGCCTGGCTGCACCCAGGAAACAAGGAAGCCGCGGTGGGTATCAAGCTGGCATTTACCTATGGCACGCGTATCAACCTCTTTCTGCATATTATCAACGGCATCTTTATATTCAACAGGCAATACCGCCATAAGCTGGTGGAAGCGGAAGAGCTTAAGCGCATTCATGCACAGGCGCAATTGCAGGCCATCAAAAACCAGGTAAACCCGCATTTTCTTTTTAATAACCTGAACGTACTATCGGGCATGGTTATACGCGATAACCCGGAGGCCAACACCTTTATAGAAGAATTCTCCAAGGTATACCGCCATATATTGAGCAGCCAGTACAAAGAACTGGTAACACTGGCTACGGAACTGGAATACATCAGGCCCTATATATTTTTGCTGGAGAAACGCTTCCCGGAAAGCATTATGGTAAGCATAGAGATTAACCACAGGCATATGGAGCAGATGGTGGTGCCCGCGGCCTTGCAAATGCTGATGGAAAACGCCATCAAACACAATGTTTTGTCAAAAGCAAAACCCTTGAAAGTATTGATTGCCATTGATAATGAAGGGCGATTGTACATGCAGAACAATATTCAGCCCAAGCCACCCATGGAAGACTCCCGCCAACTGGGGCTAAACAATATTGCCCAACGGTATGAACTGATTACCGGGGCAACTATTGATGTTATGAAGAACGAGACTACCTTTACAGTCTCGTTGCCCCTCATACAACCAACGCCATGACAACGCTTATCATTGAAGATGAGAAAATTGCAGCAGACCGGCTGCAACACCTGTTGCTACGCTGCGCACCGCATATAAAAGTACTGGGCGTGATAGACAGCGTGGAAGCCAGTACGGCATGGCTGAAGGCAAATACCCTCCCTGATTTTATTTTGCTGGACATACATCTCTCAGACGGCTTTGCCTTTGATATTTTCAGGCAGGTGAAGCTGATGGTGCCGGTGATCTTTACCACTGCGTATGATCAGTATTCAATGGAAGCGTTTAAATTGCTCAGCATAGATTACCTGTTGAAGCCGGTAACCGAAGAAGCATTGTCTTTTGCCATTCAAAAACTGCAGACCCTGCGGCGAGAACAGGCGCCGGCTGCGGTCTATAATCAGTTACTGCAGCTTATTGATACGGCGCGGCCAAGGTATAAAACCAGGTTTACGGGCAAGCTGGGGCAAAAACTATTCTTTATTGAAGTGCAGGATGTGGCTTATTTTCTATCGGATAACAAAATCGTTTGCCTGTATACCACAGACGGACATCATTATGTGGTGGAGTATACGCTGGAAGCATTGGAAAAAATGTTAGACCCAACAGAATTCTTCAGGATCAACCGCAGCGTGATAGTAAAGGCCAAAGCCATTGAACAGGTAAAGCCGTACCTTAACAGCCGCTTAAAAGTATTGTTTAAAGCCGGTGCGCGCGTAAACGAAGGAATAGTTAGCAGAGACAGGGTCAATGATTTTAAGAACTGGGCAAATAATTGAAACAATGAAATACATTGCTGCCTTTTTTATTTTTCTGATGACTGCTGAATGCGTGCAAGCGCAGAAAAGCAGGCGTGAAGATGTGGTTTTTATGAAGAACGGGGCCATATACCGTGGCAGGATTTTGTTACGGAATGATCAGCAGGTACAGGTACAAACAGCAGACGGTAACGTTTTTGTATTGAATAGCGTGGAGATCAGCAAAACTGAACAGCAAGCTCCTTTTGCTGGCTATCATCCTGCACGCAGCGGGTTTGCACATTACACAGAGCTGGGCCCGCTGGTGGCCGGAAAAACCACCATTGACGGGGTAACCACCGCCGCTTTTTCTTTTCAAACGGTGAATGGTTACAGGTTCAACCCCCATGCATTTGCCGGAGCGGGCATTGGTATTGATTTGTACGCCACCCAAACCATGTTGCCATTGTTTGGTAGTATACGTGGAGATCTTACCGGCAGCGGCAGCATCATTCCATTTTATTTTGCAGATGCGGGCTATGCCGTTAATATCACGCAAAACTCTGTTACCGCGCGCGATTTTAAAGGAGGGCTTTTGTATGCCGCAGGACTGGGTGTGAAGATTCCTTTTAACCGTTCAGCTGGCTTCCTGATCAGTTTTGGTTACCGTTACCAAACCAGCGCTTACCTCAATAACGGTGTAAAAACAACGGTCGACTACCGGCGCCTGGCCATCAGGGCGGGTTTCTTTTTATAGGTTGGGCTTTACCGTTAGGGGATGATTTATTATTTGTTGAACCTTAATTGAACGGAGCCCCCTCATTTCTTCACAATCGAAATAAAACGTACGGGCATTTTCCGTTGCTTCTTTGGCAGCTGGCTTTGCTTGCATGTTCAGTACCGCACAGCGCACTGTACGTTTTTGAACAGTTGTTGTAACAGCTGAGCGTACAACAGTTGATAATAAGCATATTGCTGAATGGCATGGCAGTTGGTGCCGAACGGGTATAAGGGGCAACAGCAAGGTCCGGCCCCTAACCAACTCTTCCAATCGTAAATAAGTGAAATGATAGCCTATCCTCTTTCCATGGTATTGCATTCTTTTCGAAAGAACAAAGTTTTCTCGTTCATTAATATTGCAGGTTTGGCCATCAGCATGGCCTGTTGTATGGTAATTGGCCTGTATGTGCTGTACGAAATAAATTATGATCGTTTTCATACAAATATCAACCGCATTGTTCGCGTAACAGAAGTGCAGGACCAGGCCGGTAGCCTGCACCCGGTAGCGGTAACCCCCGGCCCACTGGCGCCCGCGCTAGCGGCGCGTTTCCCGGAAATTGAAAATACCGTTCGCTTTATGAAATGGGGTGGTATTATTAAAAGCGGCGGTCAAACCTTTGAAGAGAAGAACATTTTGATGACCGATAATAGTTGCTTCAACGTGTTTTCTTTTAAGATGATCAAGGGCAACCCGCAAACCGCCCTGGCGCAACCGAATGAAATTGTGATTACCGAGGCAACAGCTGAAAAATATTTTGGTGCCAATTGGGCCAGCAAAAGTTCTATCATTGGCCAGGTGCTTAAGCTGAACAATGAGGCCAGCTTTATACTTGCCGGGGTAGTTAAAAATCTGCCCGCGCAATCCAGCTTTCAATTTGATATATTACTGCCACTCAGCTATCTCTTTGCAACGGATAGCTGGTCTATGAAATGGAATAGCAATAATTATCATACCTATCTCCTGCTAAAGCCGGGAACCAGCCAAGGGATGCTGCAGCAAAAGATGGCCGGGCTGCTGGCAAACTACGTAAACGGTTCTAAAGACCAGTTGCGCCTGCAGCCATTGGAGGAACAGTACCTGCAGTCATCCTTTGATTTTATGACAGACTGGGGTAAACGAAGTAATATCAATTACGTTAAAATATTTTCCGGCATTGGCCTCCTGCTTCTGCTCATCGCCTGTGTAAATTTTATTAATCTTTCAACCGCAAGAGCCGTAAAGCGTTCTATGGAAGTGGGCATTCGGAAAGTGAACGGAGCATCGCGGCAACAGCTGCTGCGCCAGTTTTTGGGTGAATCATTAATCATGACCTGCATGAGTGCTGTGCTGGCCATACTTATCATCAATATTGCGTCACCATGGTTAACGGCCATCACCGGCTTTGCCATCATTAATAGCGTCAACAGTCCACTGTTATGGTGCCTGCTGGCGGCAGCCGTGCTCATCATTGGCGTATTGGCAGGTCTTTACCCGGCGTTTTTTCTGTCATCATTTCAACCGGTAACGGTCTTGAAAAAGACGGGCGCCACCGGCAGGGGCAAAAGCTTTCGCCAGTGGCTGGTAGTGGGCCAGTTTGCCATTGCGGTAGCGCTGATTACCTGTACGTTTTTTATGTACAGGCAACTGCGGTACATGCAACAAAAAGATCTTGGCTTTAGTACTGCGCAACTGGTAACCATCCGTCTTGGGTCTGCGCTGCAGGAGAAATCTGCACTGCTTACTGCAGCATTATTGCAGCTACCCGGCATAGTGGCTGCGGCGCCGTCTACGGTAAATATGGCCAATGTAGACAATGGCAGCTATCTTGAATGGCAGGGTATGCAGCCCAATGATAAATTCCTGACTACACAAGCCAATATAGACCCTGGCTTTATACCAGCGTTAGGACTACAGTTACTGGCAGGTAATAATTTTACAAAGCAGTATGCAAACGACACATCGCGCTTTATTATTAATGAGTCCGCGGTAAAAAGAATGGGCTATACCGT
>DATJGC010000560.1:0-3435 GCA_035495345.1 Chitinophagaceae bacterium
GACATTATTGTATACCCGGCGCATGGCGCCGGTAGTGCATGCGGCAAGAATATGAGTGCCGAAACATCTGATACATTGGGTCATCAGAAGCAAACAAATTATGCATTGCGGGCCGGCCTTACAAAAGAGGAATTTGTGAAAGAAGTTACCGCCGGTTTGCCACAGCCGCCCGGCTACTTCCCCTTGAACGTGAAAATGAACAAGGAAGGCTATAGTAGTATTGATGAAGTGATAGAACGTGGCAACAAGGCCCTTTCACCCGACGCTTTTGAAGCCGCCGCAAATGAAACCAACGCGCTGATGCTGGATACAAGACCAGCGGAAATCTTTGCAAAAGGCTTTATTCCTAATTCAATAAATATTGGTTTAGACGGCAGCTTTGCCCCCTGGGTAGGCGCTTTAATACCTGACATCAAACAAAAGATACTCATTGTAGCCGAGGAAGGCAGGGAGGAAGAAGTGATAACAAGACTGGCCCGCGTGGGCTATGATTATACAATCGGGTACCTGAAAGGTGGATTTCAGGCCTGGCATCAGAGCGGCAAAGACATTGACACTGTGAAGTCTGTTACCGCTCAAGAACTTGCAGATCTAATAAACAAGGGCAAGCCAAACATTGTTGATGTAAGACGGGAAAGCGAATACCTGAGCGAACACGTGAAAGGGGCGGTCAATCTTCCGCTTGATAATCTAAACGGAAGTATGGCTGCCTTAGACAAAAACAAAACATACTACGTGCATTGTGCAGGCGGCTACCGGTCAATGATTTTTAATACTGTGTTAAAAGCAAGAGGCTTTCATAACCTCGTAGACATTGCAGGTGGTTTTAAGGCTATCAAAGAAACCGGTAAGGTGCCCGTAACCGACTTCGTTTGCCCAACAACCTTGAATAGCTAAACGAAGGCTTTTATTCATCGGTGTTTAAAGTATATTTAACCAGGAAAAAGTACAATAATAATATGCATACGGTTTGCCAGGCTGCCATAGCAGCTGATGAATTGTTGCATTCAATGAAATTAATATGGTAGAAATGTTGAAACAGCCCTGGTCATGGTATGTGGCCGGTGCAATCATCGGCTTAATAGTACCGGCGCTATTGTTATTGGGGAATAAGCACTTCGGTATTTCCGCCAACTTCCGGCATGCATGTGCTGCCTGTTTTCCTTCCAACATTCCATTTTTTAAGTACGATTGGAAAAAGGAATTATGGAATTTCTTTTTTGTGGGCGGTATATTGATAGGTGCAGTTATAGCGTCCACGTTGCTCAGCAATCCTAATCCCATTCAGGTACATCCAACATTGGTTACAACGCTTTCAGCCTACGGCATCAATGATTACAGTAGCATGGTACCCAAACAACTCTTTTCTTTTGCGTCGCTGTTTACGGTAAGAGGATTTATTATGCTGGTGGGCGGGGGTTTCCTGGTGGGGTTCGGTTCCCGGTATGCAGGTGGCTGTACCAGTGGTCACTCCATCATGGGCCTAAGTGATTTACAGTTGCCTTCACTCATTGCTACCATTAGTTTTATGTTAGGGGGATTTATAATGGCTAACCTATTGTTGCCAATCATACTTAGTTTATAAACAAGATAGAAAAAGAGGAAATGATAAAAGAATTGAACGTTTTGCACCCCACTGATTCCGTTTCACCCGCAGTTGTTGAAGCAGCCAACACAGACTTTGAAGTGCGGTCTCTTGACACTATTTGTGTAAACGAGTCTGAGAAGCAACATCCCTGGTGGTATAATTTTAAATACGCTGTAGTAGGCGTTGTATTTGGGATTGTCTTCGTAAAGGCGGAAGTCATTTCGTGGTTTAGAATACAGGAAATGTTTCGGTTACAGAGCTTTCATATGTACGGAGTAATAGGTACTGCTGTTATTGTGGGAATGATATCTGTTGCGTTAATCAAAAAGTTTAAGGTAAAGACAATCTACGGAGAGCCGATTGTATTCAGGCCAAAGAAGTTTAACAAAGGGCAGGTGATTGGCGGTGTTATTTTTGGTTTGGGATGGGCTTTAACCGGTGCATGCCCCGGGCCATTGTTTGCACAAATAGGCACAGGTGCATTTGTGGTGGCCATTGTTATTCTTAGCGCTATTGCAGGCACCTGGACCTATGGCTATTGCAGGGAAAAATTGCCGCATTAATTCCAGGTATAAATTGAAACAACCCATTTTCGCAATAAGATTTTTGTTTGCCCGCAGTAGCAAACGAAGTGGTTTTGCAGCAGTGCTGCCGTCACTTTCCACAAATTGTGGATGAAATCTGACAATCCTTTTTGCCCTCCACCCTGGTTTGCCGTTTACCCGCGCAGGTACGCCGCTGGCCGGCAGCAGCCCGCAGACCATGTATTTTGGCCTGGTTTCTGGACCCTTCAGCTATTATTCAACGTCAAAAAAATAGTTGCTATGGACACACAAACAAAGGCAAACTTTACAAAGGATGTTGCCAATAAAAAAATTACAGTAGTCAAAGAATTACCTGCTGATATAGATAGTGTATGGGCTGCCTATGCAGACCACAATCTCTTAGACCAGTGGTGGGCACCCAAACCCTGGCATGTAGAAACCAGGGAATTCAATTTTTCAGAAGGCGGTCGCTGGCTGTACGCCATGGTGGGGCCAAATGGAGAACGCCAATGGGCGAAGATGGATTTTAAGACAATTGATGACCCGCACAAGTTTACTGCCATTGATGCATTTACTGATAAAGATGGCATTATAGATAAGAGCATGCCCTCCATCCAATGGTCTAACCGGTTTGAACCACAGGGTGACCACACAGAACTTACGGTTGAATTGCAGTTTGACAATGAGGCAGACATGAAGAAGATACTGGACACAGGTTTTGAGCAGGGTTTTTCTATGGGGCTCGATAATCTCTCCGAGCTTTTAACCCGTTAACGCTTCTTATTTCATACGTGTACATATAAAAGCTGGTTGGCCAGGGGGCTAACCAGCTTTTTTGCTTTTATACAGCGTTGGGTTATTTTGAGGCAGCGCTTAATGGCTCCGTTTATGCTGCTGAACTATCTGCACCAGCAAGGCAAAGCGATCATTCCCTTACAGCCATCCATATTGTTCTATCAGCTTATCTTTCTGCAGGCGTGAAACGGGCAGCACGTCGTTCGTTGTCATTGAGTATATTGAAGAATAAGTGCAAGACTGCAGAAGGGTAAGCCATGCCGTTTACCAAAAAGACAGTAATCTTGAGAATCAAAGAACTGATTAGGCTAATTTTACGCCACGGGTAATCAAAACCCCAAAGCGTTCTGCCCAAACAATCGCCATCGTAAAATCCACAAATATGAAAGCATTGATCATCGGCGCAACGGGGGCCACCGGAAAAGATCTAGTGAACATTTTGTTGAAGGATCCGGACTATACGGAAGTTGTGGTATTTGTGCGGCGACAGCTTGGTCTTACACATCA
>DATJGC010000561.1:0-2269 GCA_035495345.1 Chitinophagaceae bacterium
AATAGATTTTAACGATATCCGCACCACGCTGCAGGCTTTGTACGCTATTTATGATAATTGCAGCTCACTGCATACAAACGCATATGATGAAGCCATCACCACACCCACCGAAGAAAGTGTGAGAAGAGCCATGGCCATTCAACTTATCATTAACCGAGAGCTGGGCAGTGCGCATACAGAAAATTTTATACAGGGAAGCTTTGTAATAGAAGAACTCACCAACCTGGTAGAAGAAGCCGTACTGGCGGAGTTCGACCGCATCAGCGAACGCGGCGGGGTGCTGGGTGCCATGGAAAGAATGTACCAGCGTAATAAAATACAGGAAGAAAGCCTGCACTATGAAACATTGAAACATACCGGTGAGTTGCCCATTGTGGGCGTTAATACTTTTTTAAATAAAAAAGGCAGTCCTACCATCATCCCCACAGAAATTATCCGCAGCAGCAAAGAAGAAAAAGATCAGCAGATACATAACCTGCAGGCCTTTCACAAAAGAAATAAGCCACATGCTGCTACCGCATTGCAAAACTTAAAACAAGCGGCGGTAACAGATAGCAACCTTTTTGCAGCATTGATGGAAACGGTTAAATATTGTTCACTGGGGCAGATTACCCACGCTTTGTACGAAGTAGGTGGCCAGTACCGCAGAAATATGTAACGCGGCTGTATATCATTCAATAATTCGTTTTGCGGGCAATGCGTGTCAGCAGGTGTTGATAACGTTTTATTGGCTTTATCTTGCTGATAAGCATTTACTTTTGCGTTTCAACAGAAGAACGTAGCCATGCCAAAAAAACCGTTGTTGCCGCTTGCCTTTCTCAGCAGTTTTAAAAAAACAGATGCGCCCATTACCATACTGGCCGGCGATGCGGGCGGTACAAAAACCAACCTGGCACTCTTCCGCGCCAGCGCTGAAGGCATTGTAATGCTGCGCGAAGCACGCTATGCATCGCAGGAATACACTTCACTGGCAGACATCATTGTTCAATTTACCGGCAAAGAATGGCCGAACCGTATTTGTATAGCCGTGGCCGGACCTGTAACCGATGGGCGCGTGCAGCTCACCAACCTCTCCTGGAAGCTGGATAGCAAGGCCATGTCTGCTGCGCTGAAAACACCGGTAAGTTTCATCAACGATCTTGAAGCCAACAGTTATGGCCTGGCCGGATTGCAGCCAACAGAATTAGCGCTTATACATACCAGTAAGACCAGCACTACCGGCAACATTGCCATTATTGCGCCGGGTACCGGCCTGGGTGAAGCGGGTATGTATTTTGATGGCAGCAAGTACCATCCATTTGCCACCGAGGGCGGGCACAGTGATTTCTCTCCGCGTACTGAGCAGGACATTGACCTGTTTCGCTTTCTGCAACAGAAATACGGCCATGTGAGCTGGGAAAGGGTATTGTCTGGGCCGGGCATCCACACCATATTTTCTTTTCTTACCACGGTGGAGAGAAAAGCCATTCCCGATTGGCTTCAGGATCAATTGCAGGAAGGAGACCCTACACCGGTTATCAGCAATGCGGCCATACACCAGCAGGAACCCGTTTGCCTGGAGGCCATGCAATTATTTGTAAGATACCTGGCCATGGAAGCCGCCAGTCTCTGCCTGAAACTAAAGTCTACCGGTGGTTGTTACATTAGCGGCGGTATTCCACCCAAAATTTTGCCCCTTTTACAAACAGGAGAATTCTACCAGCATTTTCTTGATATGGGCCGTATGCAACCGTTGCTGGCACAAATGCCGGTGTACGTGGTATTGAATGATAAATCGGCACTGTTGGGCGCAGCATATTATGGTGCGTATAATATGAATTGAGATCAAGTGAAAATTCAAAAGTAAAAAGTAAAAGTCCTTTTGCTCGTTTGGTTTACGCGGTGGGGGCCAAGGCGAGGGAGGAAATAGCGGTTGCTGCGCATCGGCCAACTCGCTGCTGTTGCTCCTTCAGACCAACCGTCAGACCGCATCGCCGCATGATTGCAGCCGGTTGCTTGGTATATGTTTTGCAACCCTGTGCTTATGCCCGAAGGTCCATCCATTGTCATTCTAAGAGAAGCTGTCAGCCGTTTTGCCCGTAAAAAAGTATTGCACGCCACCGGCAATGCAAAGATTGATATGAAGAGGATGGAAAATAAAACCATTCGCAGTATACAGAGCTGGGGCAAACACCTGCTTATTTCTTTCGATGGCTTTTATATTCGAATTCATTTGCTCATGTTTGGCTCCTATCTCATCAATGAAGAAAAAAAGACCAAACTCCGCCTG
>DATJGC010000562.1:0-3278 GCA_035495345.1 Chitinophagaceae bacterium
AGAAACGCTCAAAAACTATGATATCGCCATCCAGAAGATATCAGCCACGGTGGGGCCTACAGTAACGCTGTATGAAATTGTACCCGCAGCCGGGGTGCGCATCTCGCGCATAAAAAATCTGGAAGATGATATCGCCCTAAGTCTTGCGGCATTGGGCATACGCATCATTGCACCCATACCCGGTAAGGGCACCATTGGTATTGAAGTACCCAATGTAAAAAAGACTGTAGTAAGTATGAAGACCCTGCTCAACGCAGAGAAGTTCCAGAACAGTGCTTACAGTTTGCCCATTGCCATTGGAAAGAAGATAGACAATGAAAATTTTATTGTAGACCTCACTACCATGCCTCACCTGCTGATGGCCGGTGCCACCGGCCAGGGTAAGTCTGTGGGGTTAAACGCCATACTTGTTTCACTGCTGTATAAGAAACACCCTTCTCACCTGAAGCTGGTACTGATTGACCCAAAGAAAGTAGAGCTGAGTATCTATCGCACCATTGAAAAACATTTTTTGGCCAAACTTCCGGGAGAGGAAGACGCCATCATTACCGATACAAAGAAAGTAATCCATACGCTGAATGCACTTTGTATTGAGATGGACAACCGCTATGATTTGCTGAAGGAAGCGGG
Source organism: Chitinophagaceae bacterium (assembly GCA_035495345.1). GTDB lineage: Bacteria > Bacteroidota > Bacteroidia > Chitinophagales > Chitinophagaceae > JACMLD01. The sequence continues at coordinate 631 of DATJGC010000562.1, forward strand.
TGCCAGGAATATCAAAGAATACAACGACAAATTTGTTCGCCGCCGCCTGAACCCGGAAAAAGGTCACCAGTACCTGCCCTTTATTGTGCTGGTAATTGATGAGTTTGCAGATCTTATCATGACGGCGGGCAAAGAAGTAGAGATGCCCATTGCCAGGCTGGCGCAGCTGGCGCGTGCCATTGGCATTCACCTCATCATTGCCACCCAGCGGCCTTCTGTTAACATCATTACCGGTACCATTAAAGCTAACTTCCCGGCGCGTATTGCCTTTAAAGTATCTTCTAAAATAGACTCCCGCACCATCCTGGATACCGGCGGTGCAGAACAGCTTATTGGTAAGGGTGATATGCTTATTTCATACAATGGTGAGCTAACCCGCCTGCAATGCGCCTTTGTAGACACACCAGAGGTAGAAGACATCACCAGTTTCATTGGCAACCAGCGGGGCTATACCCAGGCCTTCCTGCTGCCTGAGTATGTAGATGAAAAGGAAATGGAAGGAAAAGACTTTGACCTGAGCGACCGCGACCCGCTGTTTGATGATGCCGCCCGCCTCATCGTTCAAAGCCAGAGTGGCTCTACCTCGCTACTGCAACGCCGCATGAAGCTGGGCTATAACCGCGCCGGCCGTTTAATGGACCAGCTGGAAGCGGCGGGTATTGTTGGCCCCAACCAGGGAAGTAAGGTGCGTGATGTACTCATTAAAACCGAAGCCGATCTGCAGCAACAGTTAAATCTCCTGTAAGCCGCCCTGTCTTTCTGCTGGCATAAATTGGCACAGTTTAAGTTAACTGCTTAGTGTACAGCTGGCAAGGGAAGTTTTGACAATGGAGGGCAGGTACCAATTTAACATTACCTCTTTAAACGCTTTTTAACGCTGATTGTCATACCCAGGGGTGCTAAGTCATATCTTTGCGCCCCACGCGTAGCATGTACAAATTGAAGTGCTGAAGCATTACTTTACAAACACAAACAACCTATAATGAAACAAATTTTAATGAGTTTTTTGATGCTGGCAACCCTTGGCAACCTGATGGCGCAAACCGGTAACGACCCTGCGGCCAAGAAGATACTGGATGGGGTAAGTGCCAAATTCAAATCTTACAAAGCGGTGCAAGTGGGTTTTACCCTTAAGGTGGAAGACGGCAAAGGCAAACAGCAGGGCAGCCAGAAAGGTACCGTGCTCATGAAAAACAGTAAATACCATGTAATCCTGGCCGGCAAGGAAAACAAAGAAATCTTTTCTGATGGCGCCAATACCTGGACTTATGACAAGGCCGCCAATGAGGTAACCATTACCAAGATGGACCCATCGGCAAAAACGATTACGCCGCAAAATCTAATGACCAATTTCTACGACAAAGACTTTCTTTATAAGCTGAACGGCGAGAAGCAGGAGGGCGGTCGCACTCTGCAGGAAATTGAGATGACGCCCACAGACAAAAGCAAAAACTTTCATAAGGTATATGTTTATGTAGACAAGGCCAAACAAGCCATCTACAGCACCAAGGTGCTGGATAAAAACGGCAACCGCTATACTTATACCGTTAATTCGCTCAATGGCAATGCAGCCGCTGCCGACCAGGCCTTTGTCTTTGATAAAAAGAAATATCCTGGCGTGGAAGAAGTAGACCTCCGCTAACAGCGGCAGGATTATTTTTCAGCTAATTTGTGTAGGATTGAAAGGACCAGGTTTATTGTCCCCACCGGAAAGTGCTGATGCGTATGCCGGCAAGGTCAAGCACCCTGTCTGCCACCGTAGCGGCCACCGCTTCAATGGTGACGGGCTTACTGTAAAAAGAGGGGGTGGCGGGGCAGATAATACCGCCAGCCAGCGTAACCGTTTCCATATTGCGGATATGAATGAGGTTGTAAGGTGTATCGCGCACTACGCAGATAAGCTTTCTTCGTTCTTTCAACACAACGTCTGCGCTGCGGGTGATAAGATCATTGGAAATGCCCGTGGCAATGCGGCCCAGCGTACCCATAGAACAGGGTATAATAATCATGGTATTAAACTGGCCCGAGCCTGAAGCAAAGGGCGCGGAAAAATCCTGCTGGCCATAGAATTTAACCGGGTAGCGGGTGTAAGCTTCATCGTCCAGTTCCGTTTTCCAAACCTCTTTGGCATTGGCCGTCATCACCACCGCCAGATCTTGCCACTGGTCTGGTACGGCCAGCAGCTTTTCAATCACCAGTTTTGCATAAATAGCGCCGCTGGCGCCCGTAACCGCTATAACAATTTTGTTCATGCCAGCACGTTTTGAGTTTAGTTTGACTGATTAACAAAAATACCATGCATAAGATTACCGTTTCCATAATATTGTTTAGCTGCCTCTTTATCAGCGCCGCCAGGCCTGTGCGCACCTTGCCGGCACCCAAACTGCAGTGGATGACGATGAAAGAAGCAGAGCAAGCCATGCTAAAGGAGAAAAGGCCCATACTGATAGACCTGTACACCAGTTGGTGTGGCTGGTGTAAGGTGATGGACCGCAAGACCTACAGCAACCCCAAAGTGATTGCTTACCTGCAGGAACATTTTTACCCGGTTAAGATCAATGCGGAAACTAAAGAGACCATCAGCTTTAACCAGAAGGAGTACCAATACAATGACCGTAACCGCGCCAATGATTTTGCCATTTTTTTAA
>DATJGC010000563.1:0-3144 GCA_035495345.1 Chitinophagaceae bacterium
GTACCCGGCCCGATAAAATTCTTTTTTATCAGCTCATGCGTATAACGCCGGGTAATTTTTTCCAGCTCGTAGGTAGTATATTTTTTGGGGTCGATGCTGATACCGCCCTTGGCACCGCCGAAGGGAACGTTTACGATGGCGCACTTGTAAGTCATCAGTGCGGCGAGGGCCATCACTTCATCAAGGTTTACCGCGGTGGAGAAGCGGATACCACCTTTACAGGGTGTTTTGTGGTGAGAGTGTTGTACGCGGTAGGCCTTAATAACTTCAATCTTGTCTCCAATCTTTACCGGAAAATGCATCCGGTATACAGAATTGCATTGCTTTATCTGCTCAAGTAATCCCGGGTCGATGCTGGTAAATTTTGCCGCCTTATCAAAGCTTTTTTCTACGGCGCCAAAAAAACTGTATTCGTGTTGTCCTGCCATAAGATGTGTTTTTGAATATTAAAAGTACAATCGTTTGTTAGTTTATTATCGCCTTCTTACCCATTGGTTTTGTATTTTACACGGTACATACACTTCTTTTTCAAACTTCTTACACAGAAACACCGGGGCAGCCTTTGTTATCCCTGTTCTTTTTCCAGCTTGGTTATCTTCCGGTCCAGTCTCACCAGGTAAAGAATCAATCCCAGCAAAATTATCAGCATCACCGTTACCACCACATAGATTTTGCCGTTATGGCGCATATCAAAGGCGGTGTATTGTTTTTCCGGGTCAACCGCCTGGGCCAGCAATGCTGCAGGAAACACCATGTATAAACATCCAAGCAGCAAAAATATTTTCTTAGCCATTTAATAAACTTTTCTCTTTGATTAAATCTATCCTGATTTTGAGTGATGTTATCCAAACGCCCAGCAGCGTCCATCCAATGATGGCGGGATAAAAAACCATTTTTATACGGTTGTCAGAGTCCCTAAAATTGAGGGCCGGGTTGCCTTCTTTGCCGGGGTGCAGGCTTTCCATGATGCGGGGCAGTATCCAGATTGAAGGAAACAACATGGCGTAGGCAAAGATGGCGTACACCGCGCTGATTCTCGCTTTCTTGTCTATATCTGTGAGTGAACCGCGGAGCACCAGGTAGGCAAAATAAATAAGCAGGGCAATGGCAGCGCCGGTAAGTTTGGGTTCTGTAAAAATCTGGGTGGCATCTGCAAATTCTGTCCAGGTATACTTGGCCCATACGGCACCGGTAGCATAGCCCAGCACACCAAAGAGAATGCCTACCCGTGCAAAGTTTACTGCGTAGATATCATGCAGCAGGTTTTGTGAGCGCAGGTATTTAATAGAATACACAACCGAAGTGGTAAACAGCACCATCATGGCAAACCACATGCATACATGAAAGAACATGTTGCGGATGGTTTCATGCAGAATTTCACGCGCCGGCATTGTAAACAAGAGACCACCGGCCACCGTATAGAACAGGAGACAAACACAAACTATCTTCCACCATGACTTGCGCATAACTTATGGGTTATTTGGCCCTTCACTGCCACAGATGCGGCCATTTAACGGCGGTTTAAGGCGCTGCAAATGTAGGACAAACCATTTCAATATGCTATGGCAATAACCAAAATTAGGGAGGCTGGTGGTGGCCGCTTAATCTTTCCAGAGAAAAGGGAAAAGGATGATGGCCAGCGCTATCACCAGTATATCCAGGCCAACCAGCAGCAATACCATTTGCGGCAGTCCGGCCTGTAACACATCTGAGAATACAATGCCGGCAATCTTCATCAGTAGCATCAGCTGCGGAATAATCAGTGGAAAACCCATAATGGCCATCAGGGCTGCGTTTTGCTGTGCACGGGCGGCAATGGCAGACAAAAAAGTAAAGACCAGGCTGAGGCTGATGCCACCCAGCAGGCTGACGCCCAGGAACGGAAAAAAGCGCAGCACCGGGTTGCCCAGCAGCACCGCAAACAGCAACCAACTGGTGAGCGTCATTAACATCATCAACAACACATTGAAGAGTAGTTTGGCAATGATAAAATCCCGACTGCCCGCAATGGAATAAAAATAAAGCATACGGCCCCGGCTCTCTGCCAGGAAGCTTTTGGCAACGGCATTCACGCAGACAAAAAGTTGTATCATCCAGAACAAACCATTCCAGACATTGCTTTCCGGCTGGCCCATGGCCAGGTACAATACAAAGATGGTAGCCGCCACATACAGCAATACGCCGTAGAAACTGTATTGCTGTCGCACCTCCAACAAAAGGTCTTTTTTAAAAAGCGCAATGATATGTTGCAGTGATGTATTCAAAGTGTTGTTATGCAAAAGTAATTGTTGACAGACAATCCTGGTCAGAACGGTCATCGGCACCGCGGTTTTCATCGGCCGAAGGCCAAAAAAAATGAGCAGGTGTAATTGAAAAAAATGCTGTACTTATGATGTTGCCTGCATGTGCGCATCAGGGCAGGTGATGATAGCAATAGCGGCAACGGGGTTCATACATTTCTTTTTCACCCAGCAATACCTGGCCGGTGCTGGGTAATTTACGGAATGAGTAATTAGCAATATTTCCACATTTAACGCATATGGCATGTAACTTGGTGATGTAGTCTGCCTTGGCAAGTAAGAAGGGCATCTGGCCAAAGGGTTTACCGGTATAGTCCATGTCGAGGCCGGCAACAATAACGCGAATGCCACGCAGCGCCAGCTGGTCGCACACATCAGGTAACTGATCATCAAAGAATTGGGCTTCATCTACGCCTACCACATCTGCATCACTTGCCATCAGCAGAATGGTTTGAGAATTTTCAATGGGCGTAGAAACAATGGCGTTTTCATCATGCGATACAATATTGCGAATATCATAGCGAATGTCCATGGCAGGTTTAAAGATTTCTACTTTCTGGTTGGCAATGCGTACGCGCTTCAGCCGGCGGATCAGTTCTTCTGTTTTACCGCTGAACATAGACCCGCAGATGACTTCAATCCAACCACGACGATCACCTGAAAGATTGGGCTCAATAAACATGCTTTAACAATATTTGCTTAAAAATACTTACTAACTTTAGAAGAGTTTTAAACGTCAAATGTAATACAACCCATGGAAAGCGTTAAGGCACTTATTAATAGATTGCAGCAGCAGGCACAACAGAATGCCCAGCCTGCAGAACTACTGGCTACGTTGCAGCAG
>DATJGC010000564.1:0-4884 GCA_035495345.1 Chitinophagaceae bacterium
TACCCGTTGTGTATTATTATTTGTTCATATTATCAAGGAAAAGATAACGCGCGCGGGTTTTCTCTGTTACCGCCGCACTGTGCACATCAATCTGCATCACAGCCGCCGGAGCATTGGGTTGTACAGCAGGCCAGGCCGGAACGCCCAGGCCATTCGGATTGCCGGTTTTTATAAAGTTGGCAAAATAATTTTCCATAATCTCGGAAACAAAATAATCTTCCGGCTGCCAATCGAACACGCGGTTGGTTGGCAGGTTGCCAAGTGCATATTCTATTTCGGCAGAATGCACAGCACCCATGGCAGGCGGTGCTTTACGTACGGCAGAGTCTGTACCCCTGGTAATACCCCCTGCCAGGTTAGCGGTGGCATTGCCCATTTCTGCACGCATGGAGGGCCTTGGGCGCATATAGTAGTAACGGTACACGGGGTGTTTGCCCGTCTGGCTATGAATATCTATCCACTTCCAGGTGCCAAAGCCAATAAACCTATCGCTTGCCAGTTCTGTTGCTACCATGGGCACTTCTTCGTCTGTGCCTGCCTGGTATACATTCAGGATACCAGCCGCCTTATCGCCATACATTTTATTAACAGCAGCTGCAAAAGAGGCCTTGCTGGCGTCTTTGCCGGTAATGGACGCGCCGCTGCCTTCCATTGAGTTCCAACCGGCAAGTAGCGGCACCTGCGCCTGTTGCCCTGCGGCATAGATGGCCGCGGGTGAGGTCGGGAAGAAATAGCCATCCACCGTTACGGGAAACCTGCCAAAACCTGGTTTGGCGGTTGCTTTTAATACTTCCGCAGCGGGCATTGCGCGGAGCAACGCCAGCGTATTTGCGCCCGCGCTGTCTGCAAACTTCGTCCCAATTTTTTCTGCTTCCGCCAATGGCATGGTGGAATAAGCGCCAAGCAGGGAGCCACTTTCGCCAATAGCACCGGCAATTAAATTTCTTGAGAGGGGAGAGGCCATTTGTGCGCTTACCGCAAAAGAGCCTGCAGATTCACCGGCAATGGTTACTTTTTTAGGGTCGCCGCCAAAGGCCGCAATATTTTGTTGTACCCAGCGCAGCGCGGCGGTTTGGTCCATCAGACCATAATTGCCGGAAGCATGGTGGGGAGATTCTTTGCTCAGGGCCGGATGAGAGAGAAAGCCAAATACAGTAAGGCGGTAATTAACGGTGATGGTTACAATGCCGCGGCGGGCAAGGCTGAGACCCTCATAGCGTGGTTCTGAACCATCGCCCGCTACAAAGCCGCCACCATAAAAATAGACGAGTACCGGCAGCTTTTCGTTACCGGTTACAGCCGGGGTCCACACATTGAGGTAGAGACAGTCCTCGCTCATGCCATCTGATCTGAAATTCATATCTCCAAACAAAGGGAGCTGCATGGCGCGCGGTCCAAATTTGATGGTCTTTTTTACGCCCTGCCAGTTGGCCACCGGTTGTGGCTCCTTCCACCTGAGATCACCCACGGGTGGCGCCGCAAACGGTATCCCCTTAAAACTCCTAACGCCCGATTCATCCGTACCTTCTACTATCCCGTTAGCTGTCTTCACCTGTAACGAAGGCCCAGCGGGCGTTTGGGCCGATGCCGCATAGCAACCGGCAGCAAATAAAATGGCAAAGCAATACTTTTTCATACAAACAATTTTTTTAAATTATCGATAAAAGACCGCGGCGCAAAATATTTCTTTTAGTCGCTGGAAGGTTTGCACAGTATCATCCCACCAACCCCTGGTAGCTGCAGTTGTTTTACTGTCCGCTGATTCCGGCATTATTTTTTATTACGCAGTAAGATGATCAAAAACATAACAACTGCCGCCCTAGCCCTGCTGTTAACCATTGCCGTATTTGGCCAGGATACAACCAACAGCGCCCAATTGACTCCGCCACCACCTGCAATGCCCGTGGCGGATTCTACACAACACTACCATGTAAAAGCAAAACTGGAGATACCGCTGGTGGTGCTGGGAGGCGCCTTTACCGCGTATAATTTTTCGAGGATTTCCAAGAAGACAGGTTCAGACCCCGCCTACGTGCAGGGTTTGTCAAAAGCAGATGTAAACTGGTTCGACAGGTGGGGCGTGCATGCGTATGATAAAGCCAAGGACGACGCCAGTTACCTGCCTTTCTATGCAGCCATGCCCGCCCCTCTGCTGTTATTTGTGGTTGATAAAAAGATGCGGAAAGATTTCTTTAAGCTTACTTTCCTGTATGCGGAAGCCATGACGGCTACCGGTGTTTTATACAGTTCAGCCGCAGGCTATACCAACCGCCTCCGGCCCATGGTGTACAGCAATGGAACACCCATGGAAAAGAGAATACTTTCTGAACAAAAGAAATCATTCTTTGCCGGCCATGTGGCGCTGGTGGCCACTTCTACCTTTTTTATGGCAAGGGTTATTGCAGAATACCACCCGCAATCCAGGTTTAAATGGCTTTATTACAGCGTTGCCGGGGCAGCCACGGCTACTACGGGCTACCTGCGCATGGCAGCCGGCGAACATTTTCTTTCAGATGTATTGCTGGGTACCGCGGTGGGTACGTTATCAGGATTGTTAACCCCATCACTCCACAAAATTAAATTGGTGAAAAGCGGAAAGCTTGCCATACTGCCCTTTGCCAATGCGGGTGGTACCGGCGGCCTTACGGCCATCTATCGCCTGTAAGGCTATGGTATCACGCTATTGATTAAACGCTGCTGGCATATGCAGCACATGCCGGCAAAGCATCGTCTTATACCGGGCGCTAATGATAGTGTGATAAACAAAAGCTAGGCACAACTGTTAACTGCAGCATATGGTTTGGAAGCGGATTTTACTGGCAGGCATTGTAGTACTGTTCTTCACAAATTTTTTGCAGGCACAAAATAATTGGGAACTAAAGGTAGACAGAGACGGCATTAAGGTGTACACAAAAAAGCTGGACAGCTCTCCGCTGAAAGCGGTGAAAACCGTTTGCACCATCAATACTTCCTTGTCTGTATTAACAGCAGTACTGCTGGATGTTAACGGCAGCCTCGACTGGGTATACTCCACAAAATCTATAACGCTGCTGAAACAGGTCTCGCCATCAGAGCTTATCTACTATTCAGAAATCGATGTTCCCTGGCCTGCCAGTAACCGCGATTTTATTGTAGGCATTGTGGTTACCCAGGATGAGCGTACAAAAGCCGTTACCGTGCTGGGCATCAACAAACCCAATTACCTGCCGGAGAAAAAAGATATTGTACGTATTCAGCAATCCTATTCCAAATGGTTGATTACGCCCATCCCGCAGGGCGGTGTTAAGATAGAATATGAACTGCAGGTTGACCCTGGGGGCAAGGTACCTGCATGGCTGGTAAATATGTTTGCTACAAAAGGCCCGTTTGAAACTTTTAAGAAGCTGCAGCAACAGGTAAAAAAACCAGTGTACAGCAGGCGCAGCTTTGCGTTTGTAAAAGAATAGACTGCAGCGTTGTGCAGCGCGCCAGCGATGATGTTGTATAACCAGTAAATTTTTGTTGGATCTTACTTACTCTGCAGCGAGATTTTGCGCAGACTGGCGTTGCATAAAATGATACACCTGTTCTGGTGAGCCGGTAAAAGGCCCATGGGTTTCAATTTTTAAAGCGGCCATGGCCGATGCAAATTCTCCTGCTTCCTGCGGGCCCTTGCCCAGAATGCGTTGCGCAAGATAACCTGCCATATAGGTGTCTCCGCAACCGGTAGTGTCTGTAATATGTGCCGGTGTAAAAACGGGTATATCGTAAAAAATGCCGCCGGTATAAATCACAGAACCCTTGCTGCCCAGGGTGATGATCACTTCTTTCACGCCCCAATCGAACAACTGGCGTGCGCCGGCTCTTACATCCTGCAAACCGGTAATTTTCTCCATCTCCTGGTCGTTTGCCTTCAGCAGGGTGATATAAGGCAATGTCTCCATTTTTGCGGGCCAGTCTGTCAACACCACATTCAGGTGTTCTACAGTACGCAGGAAACCCTGTACATCCAATGATACCTGGCCCCTCAATGAAAGTTCTTGTATAAAACCAGCTGAAAGATCATCTGCCAGCAGCGGGCCAAGGTGAAAGATACGCGCCTTTATACCTTCTATTTGTTCCTGCAAAAATGGATCGGCTTTGCGCAATACGCGTTGCGTGCGTTCGTCTACGTTCTGGCCGTAAATATTTTCAAAATACACCGAGTATGCGCTTTCATAGGCATTTATCTCAATACCCAGCTTGCGCATTTCTGCAACAGTATGCATCTCGCCTTTGCCAAGGGAAGTCACCAACAGGTAAGACAATGGCATTTGCCTGATGGCGTTGGAAAAATAGTAGGATGTGCCGCCCGGCATGTATTTTACCGAGCCCGGTGTTATTACTTTATCCAGTGTTATATGACCTACCCTGCAGATATCGTACATGTTGTAATTTTAGAATGCCCCCCGGTGGCGGGGGCCTTGCAAATATAGAACATACAGGGGTTAATAATGACTTGAAATACTACCAATACCAGCACCTCTATGGTAGCAATCATGCCCCGCTCTGATTACCAGCATCTTTAGGCTGAATAAGTATAACTTTGCCCTTGCCATTCACTGGTTATTGGGTACTGGGCAGTAGCTACTCAACCAATACATCATACATGAAGCCGCTATGTTTTGTCATTATGCCATTTGGTACAAAGCCGGATGCGCAGGGAAAGCTGATAAACTTCAATGACATTTTTAAGGGCCTTATACAACCCGCCATTGAAGCAGCAGGCATGGAAGCCATTCGCGCCGACGAAGAAACGGTAAACGGTATCATACATAAACCCATGTATGAACGGCTGATCTTATGTGATTATGCGGTAGCAGATCTTACCACCGCCAACGCCAATGTATTTTATGAACTGGGCAT
>DATJGC010000565.1:0-27711 GCA_035495345.1 Chitinophagaceae bacterium
ATATCAAGCATTTTATTTACAACGTCAACACCAATAGGTTCCAACGCGCAATCTTTGCTAGGACTGTACTCCCATTTCATGCCAATCTTAGCTTTTGTATCCGGCGATATTCCTTCAACAGGGTGTACCAGGTCGTTTTCAAAAAAATGGCCCAGCGTCATTAAGCAAACACCCCTGGCTTTGAAAGCAATAAGGTGCTGTATATGGCGAGAGCTGTCGTTTGGGTCTGGCGCTGGCTCGGGTGCCAGTTGTAAAGCCGCTTTTCTCAATGCTATTCGCTCCGGCGATAAGGGCTTTAACCGCCCCAGCGCGTGGCCACCCTCAATTGTATGTGCTATAGGAATTTGCCCTTTCTTAATGGCATTCTCAAATTCCAGAAAACTTCTTGCAATCACAAAATGGATCCTGTTCTGGTATTTGTTTACCTTATGAACCTGCATTTCAAGCGTATCAATCATCACATTCACCTGTGTGAAATTGGTGAAATCTTCTTTTTCAATTTTACCTGCCAGGTTGGGTAATACCCTACTGATAACGCCATAGAGTTTTTTGAGCAGGTCCCAGCGCTGTTGTGCGGCCTCCACTAGATAGTGGGCACACAACAAGCCTTTGAAGAAACCCGTGCTAAGCTCATGCAAGTCATCCTGCATGGCAATTGGATTGGCGCCGGGCCGGGGATGATGTTGCTTCCACATCTTTTTGTTCCATAAGTACATTTTAAGCGAGGGATGACAATGTAAATCCACGATACCGTCTGGATGAACCACAAACCCGGCCGCCTTTGCTGATGACGCTGCAAGTGCAGGAGCCGGGCATGGTAAGCCTGGGTTGTTGGAGATTAAAGGCTTCTTCACAAAAAAATCTTTTGCGAAGCCAGTTTGCGCAATCATACCGGCCCCCGCAGCGCCGATTATTCTTTGTAAGAACAACTTCCTGGTGAATGTATTCATATAATGAAGACTAAGATTCATTGTTTACCCTAACCCTTCGCATACTCAATAGACTAACTACCGTCATGACCTTTGTGGGTTAATACGGTTCCAAATCTCCACACCTGCCACCGTCTGAATAGATGCCTGGTTATTAACATTGACTACCGAGGCAGTTGAATGATTATACGGGTCCCTTTTCCCTGGCTGCTCTCAAATTCTATTGTTCCGTTGATCAGCCTGATCCTGCTTCTAACATTACTCAGCCCAAGGCCGTCACGGTGCACAGGTTGATGCGGATGCAGGGAAAACCCTTTGCCATTGTCTTGCACTACTATAACCAATCCTTCTGCCTGGTATTGAATTCTTACAAGTATTCGATCTGCGGCAGCGTGCTTTATAATATTGTTCAGTAATTCCTGTACAATTCTGAAAAGAACCAACTCATGATGCGGTTGGCATTTGATCTCCTCACCGGTAACAGTCAACTCTGTGTAATAGGCACCTGTTTTCTTTAGAAAATCCAGCTGCTGTGTTATTGCAGAAACCAGCCCCGCGCTGGTAATAAAATCAGTGTTCAAGGTTTTTGCAAGATCCCTCAGGTCTTGTATCACCTTTGTTAACAGTGCAACAGATTCTGCAATGATATCTTTAGATTTATCTGCGTTGTGTGCGTGAATGCTGTTTAATTTTAGTTTGATAAAGCTCAGGGACTGGCCCAGGTTATCATGTATTTCGTTGCTGATATTGTAAAGTGTCTGTTCCTGAATTTCAAGTTTTGTTTTTAAGAGTACCTGTTCATGCAGGTGAATCTGGGCAAGCAGATTTTCCTTTTCCATCAGTACATTCATCTTTTTCTCTTCATTCAAGGCATTTTGCAGCGATACTGCCATCTGCCCAGACAATAGCTTTAAGATTTCTACCCGTTCTGGCGTAAAAGCATTCGTAATAAGATTGTTTTCAAAATATAAAAGGCAAACGATATCGCCCTTATGCAAAAGGGGCATACATAAAAGCGACCGAATTCCATGCTGCTTTACAACCTCATTATTTGCAAAACTCTTGTCATTAAGAGCGTCTGATAAAACAAGCGTTTCTTTTGTGATGTTAACAAAGTTGACAATTGGCTCTGGCAAAATACTGGTGTTCCTGATATCAATAGACCGTATCAAAACCTGCTCTTCAGTATTTACCGAGCCCTGTGCTTCAATAAAAAGCTGGTTGTCTTTCTTTAAAATCAGAAAGCCTTTCTGCGCCCCGGCATTTTCGATGGCAATCCTGATTAGTTTCTCTAACAGGCTAACCAATGCTGTTTCACCAGAGATAGCGGTGGCTGCCTTCATAATAGAATAAAGATCAAAATTCCTGGATGTGGCCTCCCTAAGATGTGCGGGTAATGCCTGAGCTGCGTCAGCAGTTGTTAGATTTGGCGGCCGAGAAACATGCATGGTCTCCAGCATGCCATATTGCTCCTGCATCTGCAATACTTTGGCGCGTGCACCCCAGCTTTGATAGGCCAGCCTGGCCTGGTGGAGGTAATGGCCCGCAAGAAGAGATCTGTTTTGCTCAAGATAGCATCGGGCAGCCAGTTCAAAACCCAGCGCAAGTTCATGCAGGTATTCATTCTCCTGTGCTAACTGAATGGCTCTGTCATATAACAGGCCGGCTTCACCATATCTACCCCTGATACGGCAGTGCTCAGCCTCCATCAGCAATAGTTTATGCATACAGTTCACCGCCCCCCACTTATTGAAATCCTGCATCTTTTTAATGTCTGCCTCAATTTCCTTAAGTAGTTTCCGCTTAACCTCGCCCGATGATGTATTCCACACCCCGCATTTTGCGATAGCGTCATAGAAATAAAAAATGATCACTTCAGAACTACCCTGCACACTTTGTAACCTGGGCCTGGCCTCCATCTCATTTAACAAAGCCTCTTCCGGTCTCCCCAGTATAACCGACAAAATCATTTTACCAAGGTGAACGCCAAAGATCAGCGGCTCAGCTTTTGTTTGATGATACACCTGCATCATGGAGACCTCATCATGCACCTCTCCGGTAAGTTCTATTTGCACATGGTCCATCAACAGGTTCAACGCAGTTTGGGTATGAATTCTATGCTGGTTCAGCGCTATTTCCTGTCTTAGCCCCTTTAGTGTCACGAAAAAATCCCTCATCTCTTTGGCGAGGGCTGTTAGCTCCTTCCCTGCAAAAAAAGCCCAAACACAATATAACTGGGCCGAATATGCGGCAAACTCAGGGTTTCCGGTTTCAAGTGAATCATAATGATTTCTACGCATAATGGAAAGGAGGTTTTTGAGGGGAACCTTCCAATGCATGATAAAATTGTAAACAATAAATCGAGTTTGGTATTTGTAATTGTTGTTCTCAAATCTTTCGGCCAACTGAAGAGCCATATTGCCCATCCTGTATCCCGCTTCAACCTTTCCAAGGCCGCCCAATAAAATAACTGCGTAGCTTGAGCAGGCTACACTGGCGTAGGTACTGGCTCCGGACTTCAGCACAATTAAAAACCCTTTGCAAACAAACTGCGGAAACAAAGCCGGCCTGGCAAAGTAAACAGCTGAACCCACATTGGCCAGGATACGAATGGCGGCCTCAGCGTATCGCGATTGTATGGGAGGCATCTTCTCAATGGCCGTATGCCACAATTGCATTTTCACTTTTGCCAGTGCAAGCAGGGTATGCGCCAGATTGGGTCTTAAAGGAAATCTAACATCAAGCAGTTGAAGGATTTCCAGGGAAGTGTCAATAGCTTTAAGAATCTGCTGCTCTGCAATAAAATACCTGATTTTGATCTCGTAGGCTTTCACTTTATCTAAAATGGCTTTGGCATTGAAGAGCACTGCCGACAGCCAATTTTCCATTGCTTCATGTTCAAGAGCAAACAAACCGCTCTCGGCGCCCTCGGTATAAAGCTGAAGACTAAGCTCGTAATGATTCGTCCAGCAGTTTTTATCTAGCAGTTCAATTCCGGCCTTATGATAGTTAAAGGATGATTTGTAAGCAGCGGCTTTTTTTGCTTTATTCCCCGCTGCCAGGTTTAACTCGGCAAGCCATCTTCTTTCATCTGCTGCCAATATCAAACTGCTGCCAATATTTAATTGATTGGCAATTTCAAAAATATAAGCAGAATTGCCTGGCTGGTAAATTTTTTGAACAAAATTGTTACCAATGGTAAGATGTATGGCTGATCTGTCCTTTTCTTCTATCAAGGCATAAGCTGCTTGTTGAATTCTGTCGTGACCAAACCTGAAATTATCTTCATCTGAAATAATAAAACCGTCTTTAATGGGAACTGCCAATGTGCTTACTACGGTTTCTTCCGGTAACCCCAACGCAGTACTCAACAAATAGGTATTGAATTGATACCCCAGGCAAGCGGCTATTTTCAGTATCTCCTGTGTTTGCGAAGAAAGCTTTTGAATTCTACTGGTCATCAACTCAACAATATCATCACTGATAGTGAGTTGCAAAAGCTTTGCCTCATTGAGTTGCCACCGGCCTTCTAAAAAGTTAAACTGAATAACTTTCTCAGCATACAGAGAATGCAGGAACGCTTTAATGAAGAAAGGGTTGCCATGAGATTTCTCAGTCACCACTTTAACCAATTGAGGTGTTTCTGTTGCCTGGCTTCCCAGAATGCTGCCGAGCAATTTTGCCGCTTCCTTTTCTTCCAGGGGGCCAAGTTCAATTCTTTTAACAGGTGTACCGTTCAACCTTAATCTTTGCATGGCAGTATGAAACACCTCATTAGCCGCCATTTCGTTTTGACGGTATGCCACTATAAAAAGAAAATATTTTAGATCCTTATCTGCGCAAATGGTTGTTATGAGTTGAAGACTTGCCGCGTCCGCCCATTGAACATCGTCAAAAAACAAAACAAAGGGCTTTTCCTTTGCGGATAAACTTTTAAGAAAGGCGCTGAAAAAATATTGTAACCTGTTTTGGGTTTCCGTTATTTCCAGTTCTGCCACCGCCGGTTGCGGACCAATCAACAGTTCAAGATGGGGTATAATGTCTGTGAGTACGCGTCCATTGCTGCCCACTGCTTCCAGTATACGATGTTTCCAAAAACCAACTATTTCGCTGGATTGCGTTAGTATTGAATCTGTAAATTCTTTGAATGCCTGTATAAAACCAGCGTACGGGGTATTAGCCTGAAACTGGTCAAATTTTCCCTGCACGAAAATGCCTTTGCCCGTTAGCACATGATCCTTCAGCTGTTGCACCAGTGCCGATTTTCCACTACCAGAATAGCCTTCCACCAATACAATTTCCACTGATCCGCCATTGATATTTTCAAAAGACTGGCGGAGCATTGCTGTCTCGTTTTCCCTTCCGTAGAACTGGGTGCTATCTATTAATTTTCCATTATGATCTTGTTTGCCCAATACAAAAGGCTGAATATTGAAATCCGTTAGCCACTGCTGCAGGCAAAGATCCAGGTCTGCTTTTAAACCAGTGGGAGACTGATATCTTTCATCTGCATTTTTTTTGAGCAGTTTGGTGATAATGCGGGAAATGGTCAATGGTATGCTGGGCTTAACCTCGTGGGGTGGTATTGGCGCTGTGGCAATATGCAGATACCCGAGCGACAAACCCTCCTCTTTGCTAAAAGGAACCCTGCCGGTAACCATTTCATACAGAATAATACCGAGTGAATACAAATCACTCCTGATATCAAACCGATTGCTCAGGCGCCCTGTTTCTTCCGGAGCAATATAATGCAGGTCATAGCCTTCAAGACCTCTTACAGGCCTGCCTTCTTCTAATTTAGAAAGAAAAGCGTTTGAGAAATCAATCAAATGCAGATCCAGGGTTTGCGCATTGATTAAAAAATTGCCAGGGGATATGCCCAAATGTACAATACCATTGAGATGAAGTAATTCAAGAATCTCGGTCATGCCTATCGCAATCCTAAGTATGCTTTCCAGCGGCAGCCGGTTGGATGCAATAAAATGCGCTAATACTTCGCCCTCACTGCCCTCAAGTACCGCTACCGGACCCGTGCTAAATGCTTCAATTTGCAAAACCCTTGGAACGCCTTTGCCAACAATTTTATTGGTTATTTCATATGCACGTTGCAGAGAATGGCCATTGTACGCAGGTTGGTGTTTCGCTGGAAATTTTAAAATGACATCCTTGTTATCTGCAGCGGTTCTTGCCCTAAACAAACAATTACTTTTATCTCCGGCAATTTTACCGAGAATATTATATTTTGATAGGAAAAGCATTAGCTTCCGCTGGTTTTGGGTTGCCGCCGGTCAGTTTAACCGGCAGTATGTAAACTGGTCTTCATGGATAGAAGCTGTTTTCAACGGGTAATGAGTATGGATGGAGAGAAACAAACCGGGTTTCAAGGAGACAGTCTAAATACCGTTTAAAAATGTACAACACCTTTCTTGATTGCATATAGCACCAGGCCAACCCTGCTCTTGGCACCTAAACGCTGAAACAGATCATCACGATATCCGTCAATGGTTCTGGGACTCAGGTACATCTTTTCTGCAATTTCTTTATAGGTCATTTCTGTGCAAATCAATTTTAGAAATTCTATGTCTTTGGGCTTCAGGTTTAAGAGCTGTGCTCTATCATTATTACTTTCATCTTCATCTGCATTGATAGAATGAATTAAACTTCCTGAAACAAGGTCAGAATAATAAAAGCCTTTTTTTATAACGGACTGAATAGCGTTGTTCAATTCTTCCGGAGAGATGTCTTTCAGCACGTAACCGCGCGCGCCATTTTTCAACATTCTGATGATACGATCTTCGTCATCAAACATACTCAAGGCAATGACCTTCACCAGCGGATAATTATTTTTCAGCCACAGCGTTGCATCAAAACCATCCATTTCGGGCATATTGATATCCATCAAAACAATTGCCGGAATCTCACTCTTTCTTATTTGTTCAGTAAGGTCTTTGCCATTTTTGCATTCATAGAGCACTTTGTGGCCCAGCTCTGTTAACGTATTGGCAAGACCATGTCTCAACAAAGCATGATCATCTACCAGAACAACTTTGATAGCATCTGACATATTACTTATTTTGAAGGTATGATTATTTTTACTTTGTTTACGCCGTCCCTCTTTTTTTCAATCGTACACTGTCCTCCCATCAGCTCCGCCTGATTTCGTTGCTTGCTACACCAGGTCTCCAATTTCTTTTTTGAAAGCTCCTCAGGGTCTTCTGTAAATTCAATATTCAGGATTAATTGCTTTCTTGTGAACGTTGCAACAAGCAACTTGCAGCCTTGCTGCTGAACCTGCAGTATGACCAGCAGTTGTAGTAAGCTATCAAAAACAATCAATTTTACATCGGGCGGTGCGTTGTCTGCGTTTTCAAGACATTGCAAGAAGGAACTATTGTTTGGGTACAGGATAGCTGCCGCCGCCTTAAGCGTTGATGCAAATCCGCCCTCCTGCAACACATCTTCATCCGCGTGAAAATTTTTGGTCATCAAACGCAGGTCTTTAATTGACTGTTCAACCAATTTTGCCGACGACTGCATCTTTTGCTTGAGCTGTTCATAGTGGGGCGGAGCAGTTGCTAATTCAAGCCTCACCAGGCTCAGCACCTGCCCAACATTTTCGTAAACCTCCCTTGTTATATGATTAAGGAAGAAATCGCGGATATTCAGCCTGGCATACAACGCACGTTTTTCTATATCATAGGTAGCTTTCACGGGCAATTACTTGACAATGACAATATTAAATCAGCTGCCGTCAATAAAACCCCGTGAAAACACGGTATTTTTTCCATCCGCCGAGCTGGCAAGTATTGCCCGCACTCCGCAATGCCCTGCGAGGCTGCTGCCTAAGAGAAAAAATGGCATCATTACGCGTTCAGTAAGGCTGCAAAGTTTACATTAATCTTTGTAAGTGTAAGGTTGATATCCTGCTGTTGTACAATGGCTACTATCTACCGTCCATTCGGGCCGGGTTGCCTGCTGTAGCTGTGCATCAGCGCTTCAATTTCATTCACCGGCTTATCAAGCCAGCTGATATCCATCCTGGTTTTGTCTTCAGGGGTATGAATAATAAGTGTGTAGGTACTTTTATGACGCCTGATCTTCCAATCCTGTATAGCTCGCCATTGAATAAATCGGTTGTTTTTTAAAGGAAACTGCAAGCCATCTGCCGTAAACACCAGTACAGGATCACGGTGGGCAGCCATCAGGTACATCCGCCGGCCCCCAAAGAACAAAATAATCATTGCAGCAAAGCTGCCGATGTAATTGGCGGTGCTTACCACACCGCCCCGGGTAAGCAGAAAACTCAGCGGCATCATAACAAATATAAACCCGGTTACTGCCAGCACAAAGTATGCCTTCGCTTTTCTATACCGTAGTTCCGTGGGTGGCATGGCCATGGTCTGATAAATATGGTTACCCTTGTAATATAGGATGCCTGTACAGTATAAACAAATTGCGCAGGTGGTATAGCTGCAGCCATTACAGCATGAGCCACACAAAAAGCTGTCCACAGTGTATAGAAACGCTTCCTGCCTTGGCGGGGTGCGTTTCTACTCAAATTGAATTGAAGAGCATTGTTTTTCGTGGAGGGCTGTCCGTTAGCATATCTTCAGCCGCAACTCATCCTGCAAAGTCTCAATGCTTGTAAGTACACCAGGTATTTGTTTGGCCGCATTGTTGAGCTGTGTTTTCAACGCTTCCAGTATCTGCGGTTTAATTTTTCCCTGAATTCTGCCTTCGGCTATTTCTTCTACAATTTTTGTAATGCCGAGGCTGATGCCGGTAACCCACCAGGGCCAGTCAACATCCACAGAAAATGCGCGGTAAAAAACACTCACGGTATTTCCGGGTCCCACACCCAGGCCCACCTTCATGTCTACATTCAGGTCCGGGTCAGGAAAATTATTGATAGCAGCCTTCAGCCGCAGTTTTATGGAGATACCCTGCGGATCTATTTCTACCTGCGTCTCAGATCGTTTGCTTAAGTCGTTACTGCTGGATGCATTAAACTCATTGATGCTGCTGTCTACCACGCTGATGACCTGGCCACGCACAAGACTTTCCGGGATGGAAGTAAGCTTACAGGTACTTTCATTTACATCCACGCTTGCGCGGCCCAGCGTACGTGAAATATTGCATTGCGTCTGCAGGGTGAGCGTGTAGGTAGTGTCCGCCAGCGGGTTCACCGTCTTACTGCCAGAAGCAGGAACGGTAATGCCGTTGATCCGAAAACTGGCCGCACAATGGCCGCTGTGCGCGGTAGACCAGGTAAGGGTAACCGGTTGTCCCGGTGTAATATTGGCGGGCGATGCTGTAAATGAATTAAGGCTGTATTCAGAAGCGCATTCAATGGCCCTCTCAATCATTGCAGGTGTGCATGGCATAACAAAAGGTTTAATGGTGAGCTAATACTGGTGTTGACTGATCTAAGTTTTAAAACTTTAGAAAACCAGGCTATACCCTAATGGTGGTATTTTATGAAAGGGCTTGGCTATTTGTTCAAAGAAAAGAAGTGCTCAAAACTGAGGGCAGTAGCAACCTGCAAAACCAGGCATTCAACCTGTTCATCTCAGTTCTTTTTGGATGACGAACGTAAACCATTTCCGCCCGTAGATTATTTAAGCACGTTCGCAGAGTTAAATAGGAACAGGGTATAGGCTGTCAGTAGTTTTGAAATGAAAGCAACCGCGGCCGTTTCAACAAACACCATTACAACTTATCACCTATTTAAAAAAAGAAAATCATGAAAAAGTATTCTATCCTGTTTATCGCCATTTCTATTGGCATAAGCAGCTTCGTACAGGCACAGAAATATATAGTGCCCGCTAAACTTCAATGGGTGGCCACCCCTGTTAACATCCATGCCGGCGAACAATTTGAAGCCACTGCCAAGGGCACCTGGACAAATGGCGGCGCAAACCCACAATTTCCCTCGGCAGACGGCTGGACCTCTGTTTTTTCAGCCGGGGCGCTTGCGCCGAACCTTCCCATTGGTGCACTCATTGCCAAAGTGGGCGACCAGGTTTTCCTGATGGGCAGCAATTTTAAAGGCAAAAGCCCCGCCGCCGGCCAGCTCTTTCTTGCCATGAATGATGATGATTTCTCAGACAATGATGGCGCTATGAACGTAACACTGGCGCTCCACCGCATAATACCTCCACCGATTGGCAATCGCCCTAACACTAACATTGGTTTTGTAAGCCCCTCAAAATACCTGTCGCTTATTCAATCAGCCGTATCAGACGGTAAAGTACAACTCAGCCAAACCGGTGAAGGTGTTCCTCTTTCAGTAAAAAACGCAAATGGCGCTACCATCAGTAGCATGTCTTACCTGAGCTTTGGAACCACGTTAAATGCACTGGGCATGAGTGATATTGATATACCCCTGCCAAACAATGAATGGTCTCCGGAACAGATAGCCAATACCGGGGGATTAACTGTGTTTGCGCAGTACCTAATTACCGGCAGCGTGCTCTTTGCCGACCGGTTTCGCTTCCAGGTTAATAATGTACATGCATTCTTTGGATCAGATCTAAACATCAGCCTTGGCAATAACGAGATCCTGCTCAATCTTTCCTTAAAAAGCCCAGACCCCAGCATTCGCGGAGAAGGCAATGGCTACACAGGCGTAGTGGCTGGCATTCCTATTCCACTGGGTTGGGAAGACGATTTGTGCCCCGATATAGATATCAGGAACTTTGGATTAACAGTACACCTTGTACCTATAGTAGCGGGCGATGGAAC
Source organism: Chitinophagaceae bacterium (assembly GCA_035495345.1). Taxonomy (GTDB): domain Bacteria; phylum Bacteroidota; class Bacteroidia; order Chitinophagales; family Chitinophagaceae; genus JACMLD01. The sequence continues at coordinate 10,674 of DATJGC010000565.1, forward strand.
CATTCATTTCAATAACCCGGTGGTGGATCTGAACGGGGATGTGCATATCAACAACTTCGACTGGCTGCCAATGGCAAACGATATAAAAAATGCCATTATGCAAACCTTTAAGCAGCGTGTTGAAAATGCTATCCGGCAACCGAATGCGCTGAAAGGACTTGAAGCCGGCTTTCTGAACATAATACCCTTATTCACTGGCCGGCAAAACATAAATGTAACCAGCATTCAAATAGACAAGACTGGCATCTTACTACATTACAAATAACTAATTTACTATTCCAGCGTGGCTACGGGAAAGCCCTAAGCAACCGCCAGCCGGCACTCGTTTGGGGCTTTTCTACAGCATGTTCTTACTATTGGGTAACTGCAAAGATAGCACTGTATAACCTTCACTATAAGTAATGCTGATATCAGCATGAATAAACTCGCAAAAACGTTTTACAAGTATTAAACCCATACCATGCCGGCCGGTTACCACCTCATCGGTTTCCATTGAATGTAGCAAGCGTTGCTGCCTTTCTTCGGTACTTTTATTTTTGACAACCAATTCAATGAACAACGGCTGATGAATGGCTGATAAAAAAACAGTGCTGCCCGTTTCAGCGTAATGAATGGCGTTATCAACCAGGTTGCGTAGAATGGTAGAAAGAATATACTCATCTGAGTAAACGGTTAAGTCTCCAGGCGCCTGGCATTGCAGTTGCAGGTGCTTTTCCAACGCTTTTGCCCGAAAGAATTCCTGCTGTTCTTCCAGGAGGCTCAACAGGTTGACTTTCTGCAGTGTGGGCTGAATAACAGCGTTGGCCATATTCATCTTACTCCAGGCAAGCAGGTTTTCTAATACATTCAGCAAGCCTGTTACCTGTCCGCTGTTTACTCCGGCCGCGTTGTCTTGCCTTTTCAGCTCCTGCATTTTTAGTAATGCATACAGACTGCTCAACGGGCTTCGCAGATCATGGCCAATGGTGGAAAGAAGTAACAACTTGGTTTGGTTGGCCTTGTTCAGTTCTTCCGTTAATTTTTCAAGTTTATTTTTTTGCTCCTGCAAAATGGCATTTGCTTTCTGTTTCTGCCGACTGTTTCTAAAGATCATCAGCACCAATATGAATAGTAATAGCAGGCCGATGAATGAATAGGTGAGGCTGCGTTTTTTCAACAAATTGTCTTTGGCCAACAGTTGCAGCCGCACTTCCTTTTTCTCTGCCTCGTATTTGACGCTGGCATCCAACAGGGCATTGGCTTTACCGTTTGCAAACAGTGTATCTGAAATTGCCCTGGCGCGTTGCGCAAATGACAAAGCGTTGGCGTAGTCACGCGTATCTGTATAAAGAGAAACATAAGTATCATAGCAGGCAAGCCTCCCTTCCAGGTTAGCAGTACCATAAGTAAGTGCAACAGCGCTGTCTAAATAGGCAATTGCTCTTGGGTAGTTATGCAGCAGGCGATACTCATCACTGATATTGTTGTAGGCGGCGGTGCTGTCTGTAGACGAAGTTGCTGCCGGTAATGATTGCCGGAAATAGGCAATGGCGGCACTATGTTTATTGGTATTTGAATAATAAAGTCCAAAATTCAGGGCCGTGAGAAATGCCTGGTTAGGAAGTAATCCGGCCGGAAAGATGCTTATATGACGCACCAGTAGCTCAAATGCACTATCATATTTGCTTTGTACCTGGTAAAGCGTAAACAGGTTAAAATACTGCCGCAAAGAATCTCTTCCGGTTTGTGCATTCCGTATGGAAGCCAGGTTATAGAATAGTGATCTGTCATAAATTTTCTTGGAGGCATAGATCAATGCCAGGTTACCTGCGGCATTAGACATTTTGCCTTTCACATTCAAAAGAGAAAATTTATCCAGGGCCCTTTCTTCAAAATAAGTGGCGCTATCGCTTTCGCCTTTGGCAAAAAACATCACCCCCTTGCGGTGAAGCATTTCAGCATGTAGGCTATCGTTTGTGGTGCGTCTTATTAAACCACTGAATAAGAGTTGGGCACTGTCATACAAACCAGCGCGGAACATAGAATCGGCCTCCAGGTATTCCACGGGTACCTTAACCTGTGCCCTGGCCAGCTGTAGATAGCAAAGAAAAAGCACCGGTAACATCAGTTTCGGTATCATGCTACAGACTAGCTTTATTTATTTGCTCTGGTTAGTGCTGGATGGGCTGCGCCTCACGCGCATGCCAACGCCTATCTGATGATATCCTGGAAGAACGTTTTGGAACAGGTCTTTTGGATTTACAGCTACACCGCCCGGAACAGAAATTTTTCCACAAACCATCAAATCCATCTGCTGGTTATTGCAAGTACCGGTGGGCGCCGTCATAGAGGCATATGTGTTATACCCGTTAAAGGCAGAAGAATCTCCGCCAAGAGAGGCATCATAGAAATATACTTCAATGCTGTCTTTTCCCAGCTCAATAGTGAGCGGGGTACTTCCTCCTTTTGTTATACCTGGAAGGGTTTTTCGTTCCCCGGCGTTTTTATAATTATAATAAACTGATATAATGAGCAAAAGTACCAGCAGCGTGATAATAGCATTCTTCATAATGAAAAGGTTTATTGGTTTATAATGCGGAAAGTAAGACGAGGAAATGCTTTACCTTTCTACCCCAGTCGAATACCGTTTCATCTGGTGGCTGATTACCCAAGCACTGATCTATACGTTTTGCCAATGGGGATTACCATACCATTACTCAGCATTACTTCTTCCCTGGCAATTTTCTGAACCTTATTCTTTGAAAGTCCAAAGCTTCTGTGAACTCTTACGAAGTCTGTGGCAGGGAGCTTCTCCATAAAATGCTTTAGCTTGTTCAGCACAATATACTTTCTGCCTGTGGTGACCACCTTTGTATAATCTTTCAGTGCTTCTAGGTAAATAATATCGGCCAGTGCTACCCGGTGTTGCGTGCTGCCTTCTTTTAGCAGAATAGCTTTTTGCTCAAAACTTGCATCATAAAGTTCCGCTTTTTCCCTCACCTGCAGGTACTCTTCCAACCTGGCTATTACTGCCTGAAGACGTGCTGGGGTAACGGGTTTAAGAATAAAATCAAAGGCATGGGCTTCATAACTCTCCACGGCAAAATCACTGTGCGCGGTTACAAAAACGCAGATGGTACCGGGGGGCTGCATTTTAAAAAATTCTAACCCATTGATTAGCGGCATATCAATATCCAGGAGTAGCAGTTGCGGAGCACATTCCCTGATAAAAGCGGCGGCTTCCAGGGGGTTTTGGAAAGTAGCTAATAATTGCAAGCTGGCTTCAGCGGCTACATAATGCTTCAGCAGCGCAAGGTCTGCTTCCGTATCTTCCACAATTACACATGTAATGGCTGCCATCCCGGTAAATTTAGCCTAGTTAACAGGGTTGCATGGATTGGCGTTGCGTACCTGAATATACTACTTTTAAAAGACTTTCTATTAAGCTAAGAGTGGGGGAAATACGTTACGGACGCTTCCTGTGCTATGGCGAGTACTCCAACAAGAGATAGTTTTTTATTGTTACTGCAGCGTTGCAATCAGTCTGCATGAAAGCATTTGAAACCGTTCTTCAAGGGGTTTCTGAACCTTCAAGAGCGAAGGCAATAGTCAATTAGAACTTACATTGAACCGTAGCGCCGGCAAAGAGCAATGTTTTGCCAGGACCCACGTCTTTCAGAAAAGCGCCGGGCTTAAACCAGGTAAATTCTGCCCGGATCATGAGATACCTATTGGGCGTATAGGTGAGGTCGGTGGCCAACTGGCTTCCTACAAAAGAATGGCCGCTGGCCTTGCCGCTGTATATTAAACTGGCATTGGGTGCGTAAATACCGTCCTGGGTACTGTACCTCCAAAATATATCATTGTCGAAACCAAGCGATGTTTTTTCTGATAGCGATAATGCCAGTGAAGGATGAATATCAAAAAGATTGGAAGGACCAATTAATGAAGCCAGGCCAAAATAACTTCCCCGCGGAAACAAAGGATTAAATGTTTGCAGTTTGTTGCCGCCATATACTTTGTTGCCACTGATGAGCTCTGTCTTCAAACCCAGTTCAGGCTTCAACCGCGCTTGATTGAAAGTATAGGCCGCGTTTACAGAAAAAGTCCATGCACGGATATTTTTTTCTGCCAGCGTTCCAAATTGGTAAACACCTTCAATATCGTATTTCAGCTGATGCTGGCCATTCCATACCCTGGCGCCCAGAGAATGGCGTAATTCTTCACCGATACCATTGTCGAACGTTGCATGCGCCTTCCAAAGACCCAGGTAGTACAAGTCTACATTACGTAAGAAAGAGATTTTGTTAAATACAAAATAGCTACCCCAAAAGCGTGTATTCTTATTGAACCCATCATCAAATATGCCTCTTGCAGATTTTACATAGTAAGAGAAAAACAAGTCTGCCTTCAGGTTATCCTTTGTAAAAAACAATTTGGCAGCATCAAAAGACTGGCGGTTATTAGGTCCTTCCCGCAGGGCTACCAGCCGCTGAGAACCATAACTCAGCTCTTGCCGGCCCAGGCGCAACACAAGTGCACTTTGATGTTGCAAGGGCCAACGCAGATCCACAAAGGCCTGGTGCAAATCAAGCTGATTCTCATCTACCGGCGAGGGCGTTTTCTCCAGGCCATTCGCCAAACTGCTCTGCAGCTGTACAAAGGCGCGCACATATCGCCCTGCATGCAGGTCTGCGTGTGCCAGCCAGCGTGTAAAGATATAGCCGTCTTTATCCGCTGGAGATTCTCCCCAGTCTTCATTTTTGAACCAGAAATATTGAAACCGCATGTCTCCGCCAAAGCTGATATAGCTATTGCGTTTTTTACCCAGCGGTGTATACTTGGTTCTGTTGTACCAATTAGCGGTGGTATCAGTTTTCAGAAAAGTATAACTTTCATCATAACGTAGTGGCCTAAACGCAGGTAGCGTTTGCGATACTGCTGCGGCACCTGTGGCAAGGCTAACAAGCGCAAACAGTAAGCACCACCTCCAGGAAGTTAGCATGTCCATATTATTTGTCTTGATAGCCTCCATAATATTTTACCGGGCTCCAGGCAGGTATTACGTCTGGAAGTTTTGGCCCAAGACCGGCATAACTGCCTTCTGCATACACCACCTTGCCGTTTACCACAGTCAGTAAGGCGTGTATATTGCGCACCTCATCAGCAGGTATTGAAAAATAATCCTTGTTCAATATCACCCAATCTGCATACTGCCCCCTGGCCAGGCGGCCTTTTACCGTTTCCTCGCCACTCATCCATGCACTACCGGTACCGTATAGTTGTAAAGCGGCAAACCTGCTAAGCGTATCTTTCTGCGGCCAGAACTGGTAGCCACCCATGGTCTTGCCGGTAATGGCCCAATGCAGGCTCATCCATGGGTTAAAAGTAGAAATGCGCGTGGCATCTGTACCCAATCCTACCGGTAGCTGCATAGACAGCATCTTCTTAATGGGCGGCAGTTGATGATCCGGTGGACCATACAGGCGGTTGTACAATTCTCCCTGGTAATACATCCTGAATTGTACAGCAATACCCCCGCCCAGTTTTTTTACTCTTTGCAGCTGCGCATCTGTAATGGTTTCAGCATGGTCAAAAAACCAGCGAAGTCCATTAAACGGCAGTTCCTTATTTATTTTTTCAAATAATGCCAGCTCACGCTCTATAGATTCTCCGTATGTAGCGTGCAGCCTAAAAGGCCAGCGATTCTTAACCAATAATCGAATAATGGGTTCAAGATCTTTCTCCATTGAATCATCCAGCACAATACGCGGTTCAAGAAAATTTTCAAAATCTGCAGCGCTGGCTACTATGTTTTCACCGGCACCCTGTGCGGTAAAACCATTTGCCAAAAACATATTGTCGTTTTTCCTGAGGCTGGTAGCGGCCACCCATTTTTCATAATCCTGCAGCTCACGCCCCTTTGCCTGTGCAAAAAGATAATAGGCCGTTCTTAATGTTAGCAAACCTTTTTTTGCCAGGGTGCTGGCCACGGCATAATCATCCGGAAAATTCTGGCCGCCACCTGCAGCATCTATGGCGCTGGTAAGTCCAAACCGGTTGAGTTCATGATAGTACTGCAGTGTAGAATTTACTCTTTCTTCAAAAGTCAATACTGTAGTGAGGGCAAGGGTGCTGTAGATGGCCCGGGGCGTTTCTTTTGCATACAGCATACCGGTGGGTATTCCCTTTTCATCCAGTTCTACCAGGCTGCCCTCATAATGGGTGTTCTTATCGTACTTTAATACTTCAATACCCTTCCTGTTTAAAAATGCCTTACCATAGAGGTAAGTAATGAAAACAGGTTTATCCGGTACCGCCTCATTTATTTCAGCAAGGGTGGGCTGGCGCTTTTCTTCAAACTGGTATTCATTCCAACCGCCAATCACTTTTATCCAAACACCCTCAGGCGTTCTTGCGGCCTGTTCTTTCAGCATTTGCAGCGCACGTTTGAGACTTGTTACACCATCCCATCTTAATTCCGCATTGTAATGAAGTCCTTCGCGTATAATATGAATATGGCTGTCGTTTAAACCCGGTACCACCGTGTGACCCTCCGCGTCAATCATCTGTGTTGCAGATCCTTTATACATCTTCAATATATCGGCATTGCTGCCCACCGCCAGCACAATACCGTCTTTTTGTGCCATGGCGGCTGCAAACTCACCAGGCTTGTTCATGGTAGCCAGCCTGGCATTGTACACTATCATGTCTGCTTTCTCCTGCGCGGTTAGGCAAACCGGCAAACCAAACACTAAAATGAAAATGAATTTTATCATAAAAGATGTCTTATTTTTTGGAGCTATTATTACTGATGTCTTTATATGCGTTGGGAAGATTGAAATTGTAATGCAGCCATTTGAACAATACATAGCCTTTGTCATAAGACTTCATGGCAACGGCTTTACTGGTTTCTTCAAGCGAGAGACCATTGGCCACCGCTGTTTCTACCTCGTGCTTTAATGCCTTTACATAATCAATGGTATATTTTATACCCTGTTTGTTGGTGATTCTTCCATGGCCTGGTATTACAATAGCATCTGCAGGCAAAAAATCATACATCTTCTGCAGGTTGGCAGTGGGCTCAAGGAAAAAGCCATCAAATAACCAGGGTATGGCCGGACTTTCTGCTATAAACGGGTTGCCTGCCCAAAAGACTTTTTGTTGCGGCATCCATACAAAAAGATCTGCGGGCGACTGTGCAGTGCCGGTGTTGATGAGGTCTACCCGTTTATTGTTGCCAAGATCAAGACTCAGCGTATTGCCCTTTGCAATGGTGATATCCGCTGCCCTGTATTGTGCTTCTTCAATACCGCGGTCTTTGCCAAACAATGCAATCATAAACTGCTTTATCCCTTCAAAGTTTTTGGAAAGATTATCCCTTGCAAATTCATTTTGTATAAGTACCGTGGAGGAAGGCAAGAGGTAGTTGCTGAAACAATGATCGCCATGGTCGCTGGTATTTACAGCATATATGATTGGTTTATCAGTAACTGATTTTACCAGTTGCAGTTGCTGATCAAACAAGCGCTTGTTAAGCATGCATTCTATGAGTAAAACGCCTTTTTCGCCCACAATAAAACCACCCGTTGTGGCTTGCGGAATACCTCGTGTTGTTTCCGCTTCTACGGTGTTTGGCAAGATGGCATAAACATCTGTTGCCAGCTTCTGCAGGCGCAGTGTAACTGTATTGCCATCCCAGATGGGCACTTGCGGCGGCATGGGCATTTGCGCGTATAGTTGCACCTGCAATAAAAAAGTAATGGCAATAAGATGCACTGATGAAAAGAATATCTTTTTCATTAGTTGAGTGTATTTAATGATGAAGAGGAGTGGCGGCGGTAGCTTATTTATCCGTAAAGAATTCAAGTAGGTGCTGTTGAACACTATCAGTGGCCTCCTGCAAAATCCAGTGACCTACTCCTGCCAGCTTAACTTCCTTAACATCATTTGCCACCACCCGGCAATGTGCCGCCAGGAATGAACCAGAACCATACGCTGCGCCTACAGATAAGACCGGCATCTGCAATTTTTGCTTTGAGAACAGTTTGTTATCTTCTGCATCATGGGCAAATTCTCCAAACCAATGAAAGCTGCCCGTGGTGGCACCGGGCACGGAATATGCCCTGATAAATTCCGCGGTTTCTTCTTTTGTAAACGGGTCTTTAACATGCCCAACCACCGGCCAGAAATCCTGTAAAAATTCACCTGCCTGTCCTGCAACAAGATCACCGGCAACAGGGCGTGCAAAGAAACCAAACCACCAGGCCCTGCCTGAGAAATCAGACCATACTGGTTCAATTCCCGGCAACAACGCATCCATGAGGGCGAGCTTTTTTACTTCTTTGCCGTATTGTGCGGCGTATGCATAAGCTACCATCAGCCCAATATCATGACCGGCTAGTTTGATACTGGTAAAACCCAGTTTCTTCATGAGTTCATGTAAGTCAGTGGCCATTGTTTTCTTATCATAACCACCGGCGGTTTTTTCTGACTCCCCCACACCACGTAAATCAGGCGCTATTACGGTAAAGTGCTTAGACAGTTCAGGCAATACACGGTTCCACATAAACCAGTTTTGCCCAAAACCATGTACCAGCAACAAGGGCTCTCCGTGCCCACCAATGACGTAATGAATATTTACGCCATTCACATTGGCCTGCGCATGTTTAAAGTTGGCCGGTGCCGCAGCAGGCATAACGGTTACACTATCTTTTGCCGTGCTGGCCACGGCGGCATCTACAGGCTTTTTCTCCTCTGCATGATTGCAGGAGAGCACCGCTACTATTGTTACCAGCATGGAAACCTTTAATAAAATATTTACCATGCCCTGCATTGTGTTTGTTGTACGCATAAACAGCTGTATTTTTAGAAATGAATAATGATTGAGAGATAATAAAGGATATTACAAACAAGTATGGCTATTTGGCTGCCTTGGCAGCTTGTTCAATAACCGCGGCCACCTCATTGGGCTTACTCATAAACAACACATGGCTACCTTTGATTTCTGTTACAATAGCGCCTGCCCGCGTATACATGCTGCGTTCTAAAACAGGGCTGATGCTTTTATCATCGGTAGCAACAATGGCATAGGAAGGTTTTGTTTTCCAGGCCGCTGCTGTCACCGGTGTAACAAATGCCCTGGCCGCAATAGGCGCAACGGATGCGTACATGAAGTCGGCCTTTTCTTTGCCAATATCAGCGGCAAAACCTGCATAAAACTTGTCTTTATCGTAAGAAATGAAGCCCTGGTCGTCAGGCGCCATAATACCGTTTTCCGGCGCGGGTGCCGCACGCTGTGCCAGCTCAAGGGTAGATTCCCCGGGCGCAGGGGCAAATGCGGCTACATATACCAGTGAGGCCACTTTTGGTGATACCCCGGCCTGCGTAATTACCGTGCCACCCCATGAATGCCCCACCAGCACCACGGGCCCATCCTGTTTGTTAATTGCGCGGGTAGTAGCGGCCACATCGTCTTCCAGGGAGGTGAGCGGATTCTGCACCAGCGTAACCTTGAATCCGTGACTGTTTAGAATTTTAAATACCGCTTCCCAGCCAGATGCATCTGCAAAGGCGCCATGCACAATTACAATATTGGCAACGCTCTTTTTCTCCTGCGCATTGATTGAAAAAGAAGCAGCCAATCCAAGAAATAAAAGCATAGTGTCTAAGCAGGCTCTCAATGTTAGTGTCTGGTTCATTTTGTGTTTGATTATGATTTATATAAGATAGTGTCAAACGTTACAGGGCTGCCAGCCAGGTGAGTATATAATCAGCATCTTCTTTCCAGGTAGGCTGGCCCAGCACAAAATGATTTCGGCCTTTGCGTTCTACATAATCCGTAACCGAATGACTTTTCTTGTACTTCTTATAATTGGCGTAGTTGAGGGATGCGGGAATGCTATGATCCGTTGTGCCCGAGGTAATCAACAACGGCGCATGCGGGTTTTCAAAATTTATCCTGGCGGCGCTGCTGATGGTATCTCTCACCACCAGTTTTGATTCAGGGATGGCAAACCGGTAATAGCCTTCTTTTTGTTCCTCACAGCTCATACCGTTGGCAAACGCATAGTTCCACTGCCTGAAACTCATGAGGTACGATTTTTTGGTTGAAGTAAAAAAGCCCAGCGCGGGCCAGCCCGCTTTTAGAAAGGAGAACTTGAAAGTGAATATTCCCTGTGGCGGCACTGAATGAATAGCCACGCCGGCTGCGCCCAGGCCCCGTTGCAAAAGCAGTTGAACCATGAGCCCGCCAATAGAATGCCCTATCAGAATAGGCGGAGAAGAAAAAGATTGCGCTATGCCACTAAAATAATCAGTCAATGGCTGCAGCCTGTTAGCGGCAATGGCCGCTGAAGGCTGGCTGTTTCTCAATACTTCTGCACTGGCATCCTTGTGTGGCCAGGCAGGTGCAATACAGTGATATCCCTTGCTGGTAAAATAGACTTTCCATTGATCCCAGCAATGATGGCTCATAAAAGCTCCGGTGATAAATAAAATGTTTGTAGGTGCCATGTAGTGATGCATTTTCACTACTCACCATGCTAAGCCAATGCCAGTAATGCAAATGGCTGTCTTTCTATCATTTAGCTGATAGTGTCAATATAGGTTCGCAACGGCATTTCGTGGTTTCATGTGCATCACCGCGAAATACAGCGGTCTTTTGTTAGTATATTTAAACATCCAAACCTTCCCGTACATAGTTAATCCTCCTATTAACGATTGCTGGCTAAACGGTTGTAAGCATCGTGCCTGGCACATCCTTACTGTACCTTACAATTGGTGTAAATTATGTAATGATGATTAAAAACAAATTATGCTAAGGCTGCTATTGCTGCTGGTTATCTTGTGTATGGCCCGTTGCGCTGCCGTTGCGCAGAAAGCAACTGAAGCTTCCATTGAAACATGGCGCAACCTCTTGCAGAAAAGCAAGCCAGATACCAACCGCGTCTTGTATCTCCTGGAGCTCAGCAATCAATTCATGCAGGCATTACCATCACCATTAACAGACAGCGCCTACCAGTATGCGGTTAATGCAGAGCAACTGAGCAACCAATTGCATTATCTCAGGGGAATTGGAAACAGTTATCTGACCCTTTCAAAAATATGGGTACAAAAACAGCAAAAAGAAAAGGGCAAGGCTTACGTTCAACAGGCTATCAAGATTTTTGAAAATGCACACCTGTATACAGATTTAGGCTATGCCCTCTTTCACCTGTCTGGATTTTACGATCTATCAGGCACTCAGCTTACTGAAAGAATTCAGCTGGCAGAAGCCGCTGTAGCGGCCTTCCACAAAGACGGCAATATAAAGAAGGAAGCGGATGCATTGAAAGAATTGGCCGACGTGCGGCAAATACAGGGAAATTTTAAACAAGCGCTGGAAGAAGTAAAACGATCATTGCAATTAAAACAGTCGGTTAACGATACTACCGTTGTGGGCGTGTATGATTTGTTGTGCGATGTGTCTACTTCGCTTAGCAACCTCAGCGAAGCCATCAAATATGGTTTATTGGCTGTTGCTACCGCAGAAAGACAACTAGACAGTAACAACATGCAAATTTGCACCATCTATAACCACATGGGTATTGCCTATTACTACCAGGCAGATATGGAAACCGCGGCTGGCTACTTTAAAAAGGCGCTGATGATTGCCAGAAACAATCATTCAGTGAACGATATCACCTATATCAGTTTTAGTTACTCCAATATCCTCGCCCGCATAGATAAGCATGCAGAGCGCATTGTTATTCTTAAGGAGCTGCAAAAGAATTACACAAGTATGGCCACCAACGCCAAAATCAATGTTGCCTGTGGCTTTATAAGCAGCTATTCAATGATGGGAAAACCAGACAGCGCGGCACCCTACTACCAACAGATGCTGCAGCTGACAGTCCAGCGCAGCCTGCCCAATGAAACACAACGAAGTGTTTATGATGCCTCCATATCTTACCTGCTGGCTTCAAAACAATATCAGAAGGCACGCCCCATACTGGTGGCACAGGAAAAATACCTCACCGTGAATGCTACCCTGTTGCAACTGGCCCGCAACCAGCACCATTGGTTTCAGCTAGATTCTGCCGAGGGAAATCTTGCCTCAGCCATTGCACACTATAAAAAATATAAAACGCTTAATGATTCCATCTATACACAGGCTAAAAGCAAACAGATTGCCCAGTTGAAAATTCAATATGAAACGGATCAGAAAGACAAAGACATCCTTCTTAAACAAAGAAACATTGAATTGCTTACCAAACAGTCGCTCCTGCAAGAAACCAATCTGAGGCAAACGCAACTGGTAAGGAATATTACATTTGGCGGTCTCGCACTCTTACTCATTATCATTGGCCTGCTTTTCAGCCGGTACCGGCTGAAACAAAAAAGCAGTTTGCAAATTAACCAGCAGAATGTATCGTTACAACACCTGGTGGCAGAAAAAGAATGGCTGCTGAAAGAAATTCATCACCGGGTAAAGAACAATTTTCATATGGTAATGGGGCTGCTGGGTACCCAATCTGGCTATCTTAAGAATGAAGAAGCAGTAAGTACCATGGAAGAAAGCAGGCACCGCATCCATGCCATGTCGCTCATTCACCAGAAGTTGTACCAGTCTGCAGATTTCTCTGTTATTAATATGAAAGATTACGTGCATGAGCTGATCGATTACCTTCGGGATAGTTTTGATACGCGTCAGCGCATCCTTTTCAAAATGCAAATAGAAAGCGTTTCGCTTGATCTTACACATGCAATACCGCTGGGCCTTATTCTGAACGAAGCCGTTACCAATTCCATTAAATATGCGTTTCCGGAAGGTGCAGACGGCGTCATTAGCATTCAGCTTGAACATATTACCGATAACCAGCTGCAACTGACCATTCATGATAATGGCATCGGGCTTTCTCCAGGCTTTGAGTTCAGTAAAAGTGTTACCATGGGCATGAACCTTATGCAGGGACTGACCGAAGACATCGGAGGCGTTTTTTCTATCGAGGCAAAAGACGGTACATTGATAAACATTACGTTTATGTACGAACCCGTTACTGCATCAACCAAAAAACTAGCGCAAACAAAAAGCATTGACAGTGTATGAAAGCAACAGTACTGATTGTTGAAGATCAATATGTGGAAGCAAATTATTTGCGTACCATGCTTGAGAAAGCTGGCTACAGCGTTACCGGCATAGCACGTTCTGTACAGAAGGCAAGGGAACTTATTGAAGCTGAAAAACCCGGCCTGGTATTATTGGATATCTTTCTTTCCGGCAAAAATACAGGCATTGATCTTGCCATCCACCTGCGCGAAGAAAACATTGCCTTTGTCTATTTATCGGCCAACTCAAATGAAGAAGTACTAACCGCCGCCAAAGCCACACAGCCTTACGGATTTCTTGTAAAGCCTTTTCGCGAGAGAGATTTGCTCATAACACTGGAGATAGCAAAATACCGGCATGAACATAGCACGGAAGCCACCTTGCAAAGGGAAACCGTTTTACACAAAACGCTAAAAGGCATTTTTAGTAAAGAAGAAAATGTTGCAGCAAAATTGCTTGCAATCGCCAAAGCCCTGCAAGCACATATTCCGTTTGATTACTTTGTTGCCAGCGCCACCGAAAGTGCTACCTGGCTGCCACAGTTCTTTAGCTGTTTGCGTACAGGTTTTGATGAATACCAGGACATAGGGATTGAACAACTGCAGAATATAACCGGGTTATCTTCAGAAGCCATTCAGCATATAACAGAGCGCAGTGAGAGGCCTTATGACAACCTACCATACAATGAAAAAGATTTTGAAGCTCTCCGTAAGCAAATAAAAGCGGTTAATCTATTTGCAAATAGCTTTCACCTGAAATCAGCTATATCTTTTACGGTACAACCCGTTACCAGTGTTATTGTACATATCGAATTTTACAGTCGGCGCCCAGACGCTTATCTCAATGACCATACAAGTTTTTTTAACAGGCTTCTACCCATCTTACAAAATGGATTTGAGAAAATATTAGAGAGGAGTTCCGCTCCCAACACCTCAGCCCCGCAGTATGTAACACAGCATTCATTGTCTAAACCCGGCATTGAACAACCTGTCTTCCACGGCATCATCGGTAACAGCCATCTGTTGCTGAATGTATTTGATCATATCACCCAGGTAGCGCCTTCAGACACTTCTGTACTTATTTTAGGTGAGAGCGGCACGGGCAAAGAAAGAATTGCCGATTGTATTCACCAGCTATCGCGGCGCAAGCAGCACCCACTGGTGAAAGTAAACTGTGCAGCATTGCCCAGCACGCTCATTGAATCTGAACTCTTTGGCCATGAAAAAGGCTCCTTCACAGGCGCAACGGATACGCGGATCGGAAAATTTGAGAAAGCAAATAAAGGCACACTGTTTTTAGACGAGGTGGGAGAAATGCCACTTGAATTACAGGTAAAATTATTGCGGGTATTGCAGGAGAAAGAGATTGAACGCATTGGCGCAAAGACGGTAACAAAAATTGATGTGCGCATTATTGCTGCCACCAATCGCAACCTGGAAAAAGAAGTAGCAGAAGGCCGGTTTAGGTTAGACCTTTATTATCGTCTTAATGTTTTCCCGATCTTGCTACCGTCATTGCGAGACCGCAAAGAAGATATTCCCCTGCTCATCCAACACTTTGTGCAGTATTACAACCGTAAGTCGGGCAAAAAGATAAACGGCGTAACAGAAAAAGCATTGAAGAATATGCTGGCTTATCACTGGCCCGGCAATATCAGGGAGTTGGAACACTTTATTGAAAGAAGCGTATTGCTCACAAAAACCAATAGCATTGATGAGGCTCACTTTACCGGCATAACAGCCAAACCATCAAAGGTTTCACCGGAGGATGGCGCCATGAAGACCATACAGGAAAACGAACGCGATTATATTATCACCGTGCTAAAAAAATGCAATGGAAGAATCTGGGGGCCGGGCGCTGCCGCAGAGATACTGAATATACCCCCATCTACGCTTAAATCAAAAATGAAAAAACTGGGCATCAAAAAAGAATACACAGGCAGCTAAGCATCAACTACCAGTCATCCCTACCCGTAAACTTATCTTGTGCCATCATTACAAGCCTTCAACTCACCGCATTCGGTGATGCCATTCACACCGTTTGGTGATTGCCCGCCAACCCATCAACACGCAACTTTGCAGCGTTAAAAAAATATTTACAGGGCGGCGCGGCCAGCGCCCGCTGCTCAATTTTATCTATTAAACCTTATCACAATGAACAAAATGAAACAATTGGCAGCCCTGCTGCCCATGGCAGCGCTGTTGATTTGCAGCTGCTCAAAGGATGATGATTACAATGAGCCACCGGCGCCCGCCGTTATCTCCACCGTAGTAAAAGCCAGCGGAGACATTACCGCTGCACTTACCCAGTTCAGGTCTATCCTGGGCGATTCACTAAATACCACTCCCGGCAAAACAAGCGGCCGGCGGGAAGTGAATTGGGATGGTGTACCTGCAGCAAACACCAATAACAACAGTTTTCCGCTAGACTTTTTTAATCTTACCGACCCCAACGGCGCCGCAGGCCGTAAACGCGGACTGGTATATGCCACCGGCACCTCCATACGCATAGACAGCAGTGATTTTTCAGAGCTTGAACCCAGCAACGCAGCAGAATTTGATGCCTTCAGCAATAAAAAAATACTGGCACCGGTGGGCACCAACCTCACAACAGCTTTATTCAAAGTGCCAGGCACCAATACAGATGCCAGTATTAAAGGGTTTGGTGTTGTTTTCATAGACGTAGACGATGCCAATGCTACCAGTATAGAATTTTTCAGTGGTTCAAAAAGCCTGGGTGTATTTAAAGCGCCGGTAAGAACCAGCAGCAGCTTTTCTTTCCTCGGCGTTTACTTTCCCAATGAAAAAGTAACCCGTGTACAAATTACCACTGGTAATGCCGCCATTGCTACCGGTACCAAAGACATTTCTGCAGGCGGCAGTAAAGACCTGGTAGCCATGGACGACTTCTTTTACGATGAACCCAAGCAGGCAGGCAATTGAAACAAAAGAAAGGCAAAGCAACGGTAGAGAAAGTGAGTCCCCGCCCCCGGCGGGGATTTGCATGATCACCCCTTTTGGGGATTGCCGGTGAAAATGAATAGAATGATCTTTGGCCGTTACACAAAGAACTGCTCCAATGCCTCGCGGGTTGTTTGTAACTTTATAGCTATAGTCAACTTATGCCCCGGCCATTACTACTACTGCTGTTCATGCTGTTGCTATACTGCGGTGGAGCAGCACAGGCACCGGCGTTGTACTTCGACCGCATCACAGTGCAGAATGGCCTTAGCCATAATAAGGTTAACTGCATTTTGCAGGATAAGCGCGGCTTTCTTTGGATAGGCACAGACGATGGTCTTAACCGTTATGATGGCAGCCATTTCAGCATTTATAAAAACAACCCCGGCAATAACGGCTCGCTCTCAGGCAATATCATTACAGACCTGTTGGAAGACGAACAGCAGGTATTGTGGATTGCCACCGCAGACGGCGGACTAACCAAATATGATTATCGCTTACTACCCGCCAAACAGTTTACACAATTCAAACACCAACCCGGCAACCCCGCATCTCTTCCGGTAAACATCATTAATAAGCTCTTGCAGGATGAAGATGGTTATCTCTGGCTGGCCACAAGCGGTAGCTACGTGGTGCGCTTCAATAAAAAAACCGGCGCCTGCAGCCTGCCGGTAACCCAGGGAACGCGTACCATGCTGGCGCTCACCAACGCAGGTGCTCATGAAATGTGGGTGGGTAAACAGGGAGGAGGACTATTAAAAATAAATACGCGCACCCTGGCCTTCCGGATGGACAGCAGATACAACAATCTCTATGCAAAGCTTCCGCATGCCACCGTTACATCTTTATACAAAGATCATTTCAACAATATCTGGTACGGCTCATGGGATAGTGTGCTCTATCAATACAACCAGCAACAGCAACAGGAATTACTGTTTCAAAAAAACAATCAGCCCAATAGCTTCAGCAATGATGATATTCTCGGCTTTGCCGAAGATACCGCGGGTAA
>DATJGC010000566.1:0-3238 GCA_035495345.1 Chitinophagaceae bacterium
CCTGCTATTACGCCGCATTATACCTTGCCGCAATATTCTCCCTATCAATGGGTAAAAAAACATGGCATACCCGAAGCTTATAAGAGCTCACATTTTGCTCCCGCTACCGTTAGAAAAATACAAGACGCCGCCGGGCAGGAACTGGCCACGCATACCTTCAGCCATTTTTATTGTCTTGAGCTGCAAGACCACCCACTGGCTTTTGAAGCTGACCTGCAGGCGGCAAAACTGGCGGCCCATCATTTTAATAATGTGCCCCGTTCAATGGTGTTTCCGAGAAACCAGTACAACAGCCAGTACCTTAAACGTTGTTATGAACAAGGCATCACCGCGGTACGCACCAACCCATCTGCTACATTCTGGCGCCCGGTTACCAATAAAGGCGCAGGCATTTTCAGAAAACTCATCCGCACCGCCGATGCCTATGTACAGGTAAGCAGGCAGCGAAGTTCTTACCCGCTGTCTGAGATTGTCTGTAAACCTGGTGAACCACTTCAACTGAAAGCCAGCCGCTTTCTGCGCCCATGGAATACAAAATATCCTTTTGTTCACCACTGGCTGCTGCAACGGATATGCAGGGAAATGAAAATAGCCGCAGCACTGGGCGAGTGTTATCATTTGTGGTGGCATCCTGAAAATTTTGGCGATCACCCAAAAGAAAATATGGCGGGCTTGCGTGTACTCCTGGAGCAATACAAACAATGTGCTAACAGGTATGGTATGCAAAGCTGGAACATGGCAGAGTATGCTTCAAATCTTTTAACAACCGGTGGAACCATTACAACCCATCAATATGCAGGTTCGGCAGGCTAACCCTGAAGATCGTACATCAATTGTTCAGCTGCTCTCTGCTTCAATGGGCAATACTTCCACCCCAAAGTCAGAAGCCTTTTGGATCTGGAAGCACGAACAAAATCCTTTTGGCCAATCATTTGTTCTGCTGGCAGAAGAAAACAATACGCTGGTTGGACTAAGAGCATTCATGCAATGGCAATGGATTAGGAATGGAAAAATTTATCGTTCTGTACGCGCGGTAGATACCGCCACGCATCCTGACTACCAGGGCAAAGGCATTTTTAAAAAACTCACGCAACAACAGGTAGCTGATTGTAAAGGCCAGGGCATCCATTTTGTCTACAATACACCTAACAGCTCAAGCAAGCCAGGCTACCTGAAAATGGGTTGGGTAGAACAGGGAAAAATGCCCTTAAAAATAAAACTGCTGCGTCCGCTGGCGATGATCCGCTCTAAATGGAGCGCTTTTGATTACAATGACGCTTTGCAGGATACCAGTGGTTTTCAAAAATGGAGCAATGAAATTATGCTGATGGTGAATCACCATACCTGGAACAACCCCTGTCTTTCCACCGTTCATTCTGCGCAGTTTGTTTCATGGCGGTACGCAAATAACCCGCTATTCAGGTATTACTTTTTTACAGACAATGTGAATTTTCTGCTCGTTGTAAGAATAAAGGCGCACAGTTCGGGACTGGAATTGCGGATGGTAGACTACCTGCAATTTAACGACAAGGTTTCATCAGCTTACATCAACAACTATCTCAAAAAACAAGTATCGGCCTTTTGCAAACAACGTGGTATTCATTTTATTTCTTTTTCCGGCAGGCAATACCAACAGTACAAAGATTGTTTTAATTGGATGGGCTACCTGCCTGTACGCCGCATGGGGCCGTTGATTACATTGCGCGATTTGAACATGCACCAGCATTTTCCGCAATTGCTGAAAACTGAAAATTGGTGTTACTCCCTGGGCGATATGGAACTGTTTTAAGTAATAGAACAAAGACGCAGCTTTGTTGTCAGACGTCGCTCCAGCTGCTCAATGCCCCAACCCCGCTGTTATTAATCCATGCCACCAGATAAAACCAGGAAACTTGTACGCATTACTACCGTGCCCAGTTCTTTGCGGGTGCTGCTAAGCAGGCAACTCAGGTTCATGGCTGGCCATTTTGAAGTACTGGCCATTTCTTCACCCGGTCAATTATTGGAAGAAGTACAGCAGGCAGAAGGCATAAGAGCGATACCTGTTGCTATGACAAGATCCATCACGCCGCTGAAAGACCTAAAAGCGCTCTGGCAACTCTACCGCGTATTTAAAAAAGAAAGACCCCAGATTGTACATACCCATACACCCAAGGCAGGACTGCTGGGCATGATGGCAGCACGCATGGCGCAGGTACCGGTTAGGCTGCATACCGTAGCCGGTTTGCCCTTACTGGAAAGACAGGGAATAATCAGACGCATACTTGTATCCGCAGAACGGCTCACCTACCGTTGTGCCACGCTGATTTACCCCAACTCCACAACCCTGGCTGGCCTGCTGGTAAAAAACCGCTTGTGCAAACCTTCCAAACTAAAAGTATTGGGCAATGGCAGCAGCAACGGAATAGATACCAGCTATTTTAAAACCAGCGATGCATTGCTTGCGCAAAGCAACGCGCTTCGTCAGCAACTGCCATTGCACCCAGGCGATTTTGTTTTTATCTATATCGGAAGACTGGTCAGGGAAAAAGGCATCGAAGAATTACTGGTAGCATTTACGGAGCTTACCCGCAGACATGAGCATATCAAGCTATTGCTGGTGGGCTCATATGAACCTGATCTGGATCCGCTTTCTGCGGAAGCAATGCAAATGATTGCTTCTTCCGGTGCTATTATCCGTGCAGATTTTCAACAGGATGTTCGGCCATGGCTACTGCTAAGCCATGTATTGGTTTTACCCTCTTACCGTGAGGGATTTCCAAATGTGCCCATGCAGGCCGGTTGCTTTCAGCTGCCCTGCATTGTAACGGATATCAATGGTTGCAATGAAATTATCATTCACGGTAAGAACGGACTGATAGTACCCGTAAAAGACATCCAACTGCTAATGGCTGCAATGGAAAACCTTCTCCTTGATAAGCGGCTGTACCAGGCCCTCAGCCGGGAGGCAAGGGTAAATATCACCGGCAAGTACGATCAACAGGAATTCTGGCAGCTACTGCTGGCAGAGTACCAATTACAACTACAACAACTATCCCTTGTATAAACGCACCGGAAAACGTTTGTTTGATTTCATGGCAAGCCTGGCAGGCATACTCGTACTACTGCCATTGATGTTGCTGGTATTGCTGGTACTATTCCTTTCCGGCATCAACAGGCCAATCTTCTTTCAGCAAAGGCCCGGCAAAAACCAGGAAATATTTACGATGATCAAATTCAGAACAATGACCAATGAAAA
>DATJGC010000567.1:0-3330 GCA_035495345.1 Chitinophagaceae bacterium
AGACCCGGCAGTAACAACAGAACTCTTGCCCGCTACCGCCTACCAACTGCCGGCCGCTGTTGATATAGCCGATGGCAGCTTGCAAGCCACATTCCCTCTGTCTGTAGACCTAAATTTTCTTACCAGCAGTTTTACGGCAGATCCAAAAAAACGGTATGCTATTGCTGTGGGTATTTCCTCTGCTGCAAAAACAGCCGTTGTAAAACCATCGCTCTCCATTGCGGTGTTGCTTATTGATACAAGACAGGTTATACAACCACAGGCCAATTTCAACAGCTATGTAACCAAAGATGGCAGAACAGCCGTGTTTACCAATACCGCCAGCAATGGAATTAGCTATTCCTGGAATTTTGGTGATGGCACTGCTGCGGAAACAGCTGTTGCCCCCAGTCATTTGTATGCAGCGGCCGGAACCTATGCGGTAACACTCACGGTCAATGGTGTTCCTAACAGCGGACCCGCCCCCACCAGGACGCAGAATGTAGTGATACCCTGATAGCCTATAGTGGGTATGCATATTATTAAAAGATAAAAAAAGGGTAAGCTGTTAAGTAGAAATTACCCCTGCTGACAAAAAGAAAATTATTATGGATAAAAAATTGAAATCACTATTAAGCATCGTATTTATTGGGTTGGTATTGCCGGGTTGTGCTAAATCAACGTTTACAAAACCACCCACGCAGTCAACTACCCCCACTACGCCTACCACTCCAGCCAGTGGTAAAAGTTATTTTGTTGCGGAGGCTACCGGTGCTGATGTAAACACCGGTCTCTCCATCAGCCAGGCCTTTAAACAATTGAGCAAGGCTGCATCGGTGGCCGAGCCGGGTGATACGGTATTTGTACTCAATGGCACCTATGCTTCTACCGCCGGCCCGGTGTTGAACATCACAAAATCTGGTCTTCCTGATAAGTATATAACGTACAAGGTCTATCCTGGCAACACTCCCAAAATTTTTGCATCGGGCAATGTCTGGAATGCTGTATCCATCAACGGTTCTTATACAGTACTGGAAGGACTGGAACTACAGGGCGATAATGCCTCGCTCAATTACGCTGATGCCTATGCGGCGTTTACTGCCTCTGTAGGCGGTGCAGCGCCACAGGCAAAATTTAATACCAATGGCATTTCCATTGGCGGACCGGGCACCGAATCTAAATTGCCGCACCATGTTGTTATTCGTAATTGTAAGGTGCATGATTTTCCGGGCGGGGGCATTAGTTCCATACAGGCAGATTATACTACTATAGAAGGAAATACCGTATACAACAACGCCTGGTATATGATGTATGGGGGGAGCGGCATCAGCATTCTTACACCCGTAAACAGCGATGCAGCAGACCTCAACAAGTACAAGAATATTGTGCGCGGTAATTTTGTGTATGGCAATAAAACAACGGTGCCCTGGATTGGCGCCAACCCCGCACGCTTATCAGACGGCAACGGTATTATACTGGATGTTAACCAGACGGGCTATACTGGTACCGGTGCAGCGTATGCTGGCAGAACGCTTGTAGAAAACAATGTTAGTTTTAATAACGGAGGCTCAGGCATACATTCTTTTAAGGCAGATCATGTAGACATCATCAATAATACTGCTTACGGTAATGGCACCGTGGTGGGCTATGCAGATATTTTTGCAGGCTCCGCCACAGACGTAAAAATCATCAACAATATTATGTACGCAAGAACGGGTGGCAAATGTACTTCGGCCCCCAGTGCCGGTACCACGGTAACCTTTAATTACAATATCTATTACAATGGAACAGTAGCCGTACAGGGAGCAAACGATAAAGTAATGAACCCGCAGTTTGTAAACGCATCTACAGACGGAACGGTGGCCAACTTTTCATTAATGGCGGGCAGTCCGGCCATTGATGCCGGCACGCAAACCATTTTTGCAGCCAAAGATATCAAGGGGGTTGTTAGACCCAAAGGTAGCGGCGTAGATTGCGGCGCTTACGAGTATTAAGCAAAATTACAAAGCAGTTGAGTTTCACATAGCATCAATCCACGTCTGCTGTTTCTACGGCGGACTTTATATTCTCTTCCATTGAAGTGTGTAAGAAGTACAACCAAATAAATCGTAAACCGAATTATGATTAAGCCGAAGCTATTTTACCCGTTGTTCTGTTGTTTGCTTCTGTATATGGCACTAAATGCGCAGCAGGATGCAAAAAAAATGAAAGTACAAGCCAATCAGCCATCCGCAGCGGCTAAAGAAACGCTGCTTTTTCAAAACGGTTTTGAGGGTAGCTCACGTATCATCCACAACGCCAGGAGACCGGGTGCTGCTATCACCACCGGCTATCCTGTTGATGATATTGAAGGTGTTGATACCAGCGCGGGCGCAAAAAGTAATTGGGTAACAGATCTCGACCAGGCAACGGATGCAGGCCGTTTCTTTTTTGAATACACAGGCGGAGATTCTACCCAGCGAAACGTGAATATCATTCCTGAACCGGGGAATGAAAAAAACCATGTGCTGCAGTTTTGGCTGGCCGATTCATGGCATGCTTCAGAAGGACAACAGAAGGCCCGCGTGCAGGCCAGTCTCTACAATATAAAAAGCGGCCTGAAGGAATTTCATCAGTCTGTGCGGATGTACTTAAATGATGGGTTTGCGTTGTTGAAAGACTATCCCCAAAGAATTCCCTGGTGTACAATAGCTGAATTCTGGAACAATGAATGGTGGGTGAAAGAAGAAAAGTATGGCTTCCGCGTAACGCTGGGCATTGGAAAACCCGTGGTAGAAAAAAGCGACCTGTATTTTATTCTTGAAGCAGAAAATGCGGGGCAGAAATTAGTGTGGCGTGCAGATCCTGCATCAACCAATGTAAAGGTGCCCATTGGCAAATGGTTTACCATGGAATTTTCATACAAGGAGGGCAATGCGGAAACGGGGCGTTTTGTGCTGGCCATTACCCCCGAGGGTGGTGAGCGCAAGCTGGTGTATGATGTGCACAACTTCACGCATAATACTTACGATCCCCAGCCCGATGGTGTTACCGGCTTCAACCCTATGAAGCTGTATACGTCAAAAGACGTGATTGGTTTTGTAAAAGAGCATGGCCAAACGCTGCAGCTGTATTGGGACGATTGGAAACTATGGCGCGTGCAGTAACGCAACCATTAGCAGATGGTACAAGAACAAGAGAATTACAATGGATAGCCACGCACCACAAAGGGTAATGAGCATCACTATAAAAAATCATGAATAGTCGTTTGCGAAATAGCATCACTTTATGCATTGCCATGGCTGCGTACACGGCACTATTGGGGCAAGTGCCCAAGCAAAAGAATTATACCTTATGGTACAATCAACCTGC
>DATJGC010000568.1:0-8937 GCA_035495345.1 Chitinophagaceae bacterium
TTGTGCAGTCAGGTCTTTCGCTTTTGTTTTCGCCCTGAAAAGGTTGCCACTGCGTTGGTTGCATTGGTTAAACTGCTGGCAATAGGTGCTGAGCAATTTTCTGAGTCCATTGGTTAGCGCGTCTATCAGCAAACCTCCCTGCTGATGTTCCTGAGCCGCCTTTTCATTGGCGACAAGCATGAAATGGAAATGATTGGGCAGCAGGCACCATGCCAATACATCAGCATAGGGCAGCAGATAATCTTTTGATAAAGCGAGGAACCGGGCGTAATCCGCATGCGTGTAAAATATTTTCTGGTGGTTATTACCCTGGTTATACACGTGGTACACATGGCCAGACGCAAATTTCATTGGATGGAGGTTTAATGAAAGCTACGCAAATAAGCGCAGCGAATAACAAAAATGTTGGCAAATAACGATAAGGAATTTGCGTATTAAAATATTTTATTAGCTGTTTGGCCCTTGGCGTCACGGCCAACGCGATGAAGCAAGGGCCCAACCGTCTGACCCTCGGTCTGACGGCTTAAGGCGCTGAAGGGACGTGCATCTTAATGATTTTATCGTTTAACGCCGCAGGGGTAGCTCGCTGTTATTGCTACCCCGTCAGACCAAGGGTCAGACGGGGATCGCTGCGTTGTCTACGATGGTGGCTAGCGCAATGAAGGCGCAATGCTGCAATAAGACCCAACCGTCTGACCCTTGGTCTGACGGCTTAAGGCGATGAAGTGATTGTGACGCTAGACGATTCTCGTTTAACGTCGCAGGGGCAGCTCGCTGTTATTGCTACCCCGTCAGACCAAGGGTCAGACGGGGATCGATGCGTTGGCTATGCTGGCAGGAAAAAACAACGGCAACTTAATTTCTCACCGGCTTACCGCTTTTTAATACGCTCTGAATTCTTTCCAGGGTTTTCTTCTCACCCGTTAAACTCAGAAACGCTTCGCGTTCAAGATCCAATAAGTATTGTTCCGTTACCAGTGTAGGTTCACTCAGATCACCGCCGCACATCACGTAGGCAAGTTTCTTTGCTACTAATGAATCATGGTCAGTAGCATAGTTGGCTACCTTCATACCGTTGATGCCGGCATACAACGCACCCAGCGCGGAGCGCCCCAATACTTTTACATCAGTCCGCTGTACCGGCTGGGTATAACCCGCTTCATACAGTTCCAGCACGGCTTTTTTTGCTTCGGCAATTCTCCTGCCCTGGTTGATACTGATCTCGTCTTGCCCTTTGCGCAGGATACCAAGGTTAAAACCTTCATAGGCACTGGTGGCTACCTTGGCGGTAGCAATATTTAAGAAGCGATTTTTAAGCGTAATGGTTTCCGGTTCATCTTCATGCATTTCATCGGCAGCACGCAAAGTAAACTCCTTGCTGCCGCCGCCGCCGGGTATCAGGCCTACGCCCAATTCTACCAAGCCAATATAGGTTTCGGCCGCCGCCACTACTTTATCACTGTGCAGGCTGAGCTCGCAGGCGCCGCCAAGCGTGAGTGCATGCGGTGCCACTACCACCGGCACGGCAGAATAGCGTGCACGCATCATGGTATTCTGAAAAAGCCTGATGGCCATATCCAGTTCATCATATTCCTGTTCAATGGCCAGCATGAATATCATCCCCACGTTGGCACCGGCAGAGAAATTGGCGCCTTCATTGGCAATTACCAATCCTTTATACTTCTCCTCCGCCAGGGCAATGGATTTCTGTATGCCTTCCAGTACTTCGCCGCCAATGCTGCCCATCTTTGTATACCATTCAAGCCCCAATACATCATCACCCAGGTGGTAGGTTCTGCAGGCGCTGTTTTTCCATACAGTGGCATTTTCAAAATGCTTCATTACAATAAAAGCATCGCCGCCAGGCATGGCCTTGTATTGCATGGAGGCAATATCATAATACAGGCGTTTGCCATTCTCAATCTTATAAAATGTTTTATTGCCTTTTTCCAGCATCTGCTCTACCCATGGAGCTACTGTATAGCCAGCCTGTTTCATGGCTGCCACGGTTTTTGCCACGCCAAGGGTATCCCAGCTTTCAAAAGCACCGATCTCCCAGCCAAAGCCAGCCATCATGGCATCATCTACACGGTATAGTTCGTCACTGATTTCAGGTATGCGGTGAGAGATATAAGAAAACAAGCCGTAATGAAACTGCCGGTAAAATTCACCTGCTTTGTCCTGCCCCGCGCAGAGCATTACCAGTCTCGCTTTCAGATCATCAATAGGCTTTGCCGCTTCCAGTGTAGCAAACTTTGGTTTCTGGCGCGGGCCATATTCCATGGTATCCAGGTTAAGCGTCAGAATCTCTTTCTCACCGCCGCTGCCTTTTGTCTTTTTGAAAAAGCCTTGGCCGGTTTTATCGCCTAACCATTTATTGTCGAGCATCTTTGTAAGCCAGGCGGGAATATTGAAGGCCGCGCGCTGTTCATCCTTCGGGCAATTTTCTGCTACGCCCGTGGCCACTTTCACCAATGTATCAATGCCCACCACATCGGCCGTTCTGAAGGTGGCAGATTTTGGGCGGCCAATGACCGGGCCGGTGAGTGCATCAATGTCATCAATGCTGAGTTTCATTTTTTCTACCAATCCAAAAATGGCCATGATACCATATACACCAATGCGGTTGGCAATAAAGGCTGGACTGTCTTTGCACAACACTGTCGTTTTGCCGAGGTAAAGATCTCCATAGTGCATTAGAAAATCTACCACTGCGGGGTCAGTATAAGGCGTTGGAATAATTTCCAGCAGGCGCAGGTAACGCGGCGGGTTAAAAAAGTGGGTGCCGCAAAAATGTTTTTTAAAATCTTCGCTTCTGCCTTCCGCCATCATATGGATGGGAATGCCGGATGTATTGGAAGTAACCAGCGTGCCGGGTTTCCTGAATTTTTCTACCTCTGTAAAGATGGATTGTTTTATATCCAGCCTTTCTACCACTACTTCTATGATCCAATCAACCGCCGCAATGTCTTTCATGTTGTCTGTGAAATTGCCGGTCTTTATGTTCTTTATAACGTCTTTATGGTAAACGGGAGAGGGGTTCGACTTTATCGCTGCTGCCAATGCCTCATTAACAATCCGGTTCTTAACGGCAGGATGTTCAAGGGTAAGGCCCTTGGCGGTTTCTGCTGCAGAAAGGCTGTTAGGCGCCATGTCAAGCAACAACACCTGCAACCCCACCCCCGCAAAATGACAAGCAATACGACTGCCCATAACACCGCTACCAAGAACCGCTACTTTTTTAATGATGCGCTTTGCCATAGAAAATTAGTTAGTTAAACAACTATTTAGGTCGAAGTTAGTATAAAATTCAGTCAACTCATAGCAGCCAGGGCAAAGAAAAGTTTAGAACGAAGGGTTGCGCCGCTGCCCGTGCTGTTCAGCGCTTGCTACGTCATGAATGTCTTGCCGTGTTACGCCCTTGCTATTGCTGCTGTCCGCCCAGCGATACTGCGCTCCAGTCTGACTGGCCCTTGCCGTTTTGTACCAATGTCTCCAGGTTGTTTTTCAGCAATGCGCCAAGGGGCATGGGTTGATTAACAGACGCCGCCTGGTCAAGCACCAGTTTCATGTCTTTTAAACCCAATTGTGCGGTAAACGCAGCCGGCTCAAATTGTCCACTCAGGATGATTTTGCTGTAATTCTGGTATACGGGCGTATTGAATAAAGTTTGAGAAAGCATGTTCCAAAGGGCTGCCGGGTCTAGACCACTTTTTTTAGCCAGTGCAATACTTTCGCCAATGGCTTCCAGTGCAGAAGCTATCAAAAAATTGCCACATAATTTTACGGTATTGGCCGCGGTAATAGCATCGCCAAAATCAAATACACCGGCACCGCCTGCATCTTTTAGCAATGGTTGCACCTGCTCCCGTATGTTTTGTTGTCCTGAAATAACAAAATTCAATTTTTTTGCAGCGGCAGCATCGGGTCTCCCAAATACAGGCGCGGCCAGGTAATGCAAACCTTTGGGTTGGTGCAGTGCCTCCATGGCCGCGGCGGTTGCGGGCAATACCGTACTCATAGATACATGGATGCTTCCTGCGGCTGCATGTGCTACCCAGCCTGCCGCACCGTCTGCAATGGCTTTCAGCGCAGCATCATCAGACACAATACTGAATACAAGGTTACATTCACGGGCCAGTGCGGCAATACTTTCAACGGCAATGGCGCCTTTCTCCGTGAGTGCCACTGTTTTTGCCGCCGTGCGATTGTACACATACAACTGATGACCGCTTTGCTGCAAATTAAGGGCAATGGGAGTGCCAAGAGAACCCAGACCTATAAATCCTATTTTCATAATGCGTGTTTTATAATGAATGTGCTTGTTTCTCTAAATTACATTCTCTATGTTTAGCAGTATAACTGTGGTTTAATATGCAAAAAAGCATGGTTCGCGGATATATGCTGGTTACAGGATTGCTTCTTTTGCTGCTGGCAGGATCGGCGGTGTATGTGCTGTTGGCAGACTATGACGCATTGCTCAATAACATTGTGGCCACCATCAATAAAAATGGCATAGCCGCAAAGATCCGCAATGAATTGTTTACCCGGCACCGCTTTCTGCAGCTGCAATGGGCTGCTAAGATTATCCTGTTGCTGCTGCCATTGCTGGGTTGGCTGCTCTACCGTTATCAGTTCATGCTTCAACAGCGTATTGCCTTTTTTGTTTCTTCACTGATTAGCTGCCTGAAAGAACTAATACAGGTTTTCAAAGAGAATACCCGCACACAAAACCTTTCCGTGTTGTTATTGCTGCTTTCCATCATCGTATTCTTTACCTACCATATGGTAACCGCCTATCTCACGTATGATGAGATGTGGAATTACAATTACTACACGCACGCGCCATTTTATTATTCCTTCTTCACTTACAGCAACTATCCCTTCTTTGAAATTACAACTCATTTGTTTAAATGGTTGCCGTTTCCAATGAAAATTAACCTGCGCTTATCGCCCATGCTGGCAGGTGTAGCGGCTTGTCTCCTGCTGTATGGTTGTATAAGAAAATACTTTAATAATCACTTAGCTGCCATGGGGGCCATGGCTTCCTTTGCCTTTATGCCGGTAAGTGCATTGTATATGGCCATGGGTAAGGGCATTATGCATGAACTTTTTTTTGCGATTGCTGCGGTTGCCAGTGTTCTTTTTTGGTTGAAGGATACCCGCCAGCGCAGGTACCTGGTGCTCTATTTTGTAGCAGCGGTGCTGGGATTGTATTCCTTATCTACCCACGCCATCTTATTGCTCTCATTATTAGCGCTGGTTTTTTTTACACTCATCAACAAAGACCGCAAGGCAGTAGGGACCTTTGTGCAACTGCACCTGGCCATTGCCGTTACTTTTTTTCTTCTCTACGCACCAATGTATTTTACCACCGGCGCCGCCATCTTCAGTAATATTATTGATGCAAAGCTTGCCTACAGGCACAACTTTATGGTGGCTGGCCGCTGGCTGAAAATGTTGTTGCTTTCTTACACAGGCTATACTTTTATCATTGTGCTGTTGTTGCTTGCATTGCTTTGGCTTTTTGCAGGCTGGCGCCGCTGCAGCCCTGAAGCGCAAAGAATGTTGCTAGTGGCCTTACTGCTGCCACTGTCTTGCTTTATGGCATTTCTGCTTACGGGGCTTCCCTATCCTGCACGTGCATTTGTATTTGGGGCTTTGGCAATTCCGTTTACCATTGCATTGCTGCTGCAGGTACCTCTGCGGCGCTATGCTATTCATCCACGCACCGCGGCCATCGGTTTTACGGCGCTGCTGGCAACGGCCATCTATTTTGATGCCCGCTTGTTTCTACCGGCAAATGCCGTAGA
This sequence comes from Chitinophagaceae bacterium, assembly GCA_035495345.1. Lineage (GTDB taxonomy): Bacteria > Bacteroidota > Bacteroidia > Chitinophagales > Chitinophagaceae > JACMLD01. The sequence goes on from DATJGC010000568.1 coordinate 5,814, forward strand.
CAAAGATGTGGAAATGATGAGCAGGTATTTTCTCCACCACAACGTGAAAAGCTGTTACGATAAATTATCCGGCAGCAGTTTGTTTTATTATTATTACCCGGGTATAGAATATTATTACCGCATGCAGGGGCGTAGCATTGCGTTTACCCTTTCTGCGCCCAACAGCATGCGGTATAAGCCCCTGCTGGCAACAGACAGGTATGATTGTATTGTACAGGATCTTCATGCGCCTGACAGTCTTGGCCAGGCGCAATATCGCCTCGCATTTACAGACAGCATCGGCAGATTTGCGGTGTGGCTGCGTGATGATTTGCGGTAATGCCAGCAAATTGTTTCCGCAGCTTAGCTAACACCGCTTCCGGCATCAATGGCATCCTGCGGTTGTACAAAGTGCAGCTTGCCGGTTTTGTCTTCAGCCATCAGTATCATTCCATTGCTTTCTATGCCTTTCATTTTACGCGGCGCCAGGTTTACCACCACTACCACCTGCCTGCCGGTAATGGCTTCGGGTGCAAAATGCTGTGCAATGCCCGATACAATGGTTCTCTTCTCTGTGCCCAGGTCAACCTCCAGTTGCAATAACTTATCTGCCTTTGGTACCTTCTGTGCTGAAAGAATGGTACCCACGCGCAAATCAATCTTTGCAAAATCATCAAATTGTATGGTGGGCTTAACGGGTATTGCTTTCTCTTCTGCAGCGGGTTCGCCGCTGGCGCTATTGGTGGTTGTCACTACTTTGTTTTTTGTAAGTTTTTCTACCTGTAACCGTATTTCTTCATCTTCAATTTTCCTGAACAATAATTGTGGTTCACGCAGGCTATAGCCAACGCTCAGCAAATTGGTTTTGCCGGCATTCTCCCAGTCGAGCATTTTTTCTACCACCTTCATCATATGTAACATCTTCCGCGCAGTGGTGGGCAAAAAAGGATGTATCAATATACTCAGGTTGGCCGTGAGTTGCAGGCAGATGTGCAGGCAGTTGTCTATCAGCTGTTGCGCTGCCGGGTTTTCATCTATGCGTTTGGCTACAATCCATGGCTCTTTTTCCTGCATGTATTTATTACCCTTGCGCGAAAGATCTATTACTTCAAACAACGCATCCCTGAACTTGTATTGCTCCAGCAGGGTTTCAACGGTTGTTTTGGCCTGTTGAATATCCTGTAGCAGGGCAGCATCTTTTTCATCCAGCAACTCTTTGTGCAGCGGTGGCACTTTGCCATTGCACAACTTGTGCATCAGCACAAAAGTGCGGTTTACAAAATTGCCAAAGATGTTTACCAGCTCACTGTTGTTACGGTCCTGGAAATCTTTCCAGGTAAAATCATTGTCTTTTGTTTCCGGCGCATTGGCGCAAAGTACATAACGCAGGGTATCCTGCTGCTGCGGAAAATCCTTTATATACTCATTCACCCATACAGCCCAGTTACGACTGGTAGATACTTTCTCGCCCTCAATATTCAGGAACTCATTGGCGGGCACATTGTCCGGCAACACAAAATTGCCGTGTGCTTTTAACATGGCCGGGAAAATAATACAATGAAAAACGATATTGTCTTTGCCAATAAAATGTACCAGCTTGGTATCTTCTTTACACCAGTAATCTGCCCATTGCGGGGTCAGCTCCTTGGTGGCAGAGATATAGCCAATGGGGGCATCAAACCAAACATAGAGCACTTTGCCTTCTGCATCTGGCAGTGGCACCTGTATGCCCCAATTGCTGTCTCGTGTCATTGCGCGCGGCTGCAGGCCGTTATCCAGCCAGCTTTTGCACTGTCCGTATACGTTATTCTTCCATTCTTTATGGCCTTCTATAAGCCATTCTTTCAGCCAGGGTTCATAGTGCTGCAATGGAAAATACCAGTGACGCGTTTTTCTTTTTACAGGCACTGCATCGCTGAGGGCGCTATGGGGTTCAATCAATATCTCGGGGCTGAGGGTAGAGCCGCAACGCTCACACTGATCACCATAGGCATTCGGGTTGCCGCAAACCGGGCAGGTGCCAATAATGTAGCGGTCTGCCAGGAAGGTTTTGGCCTGCTCATCATAATATTGTTCAGACTCTTTTTCTTCAAAAAGTCCGTCGTTGTACAGCTTTGTAAAAAAAGCGGACGCCGTTTCATGGTGCACCTTGTTGGAGGTACGTGCGTAAATATCAAAGGAGATACCCATCTGCTCCATGCTTTCCTTTATCAGTGCATGGTACTTATCTACCACCTGCTGGGGCGTAATGCCTTCCTTCATGGCGCGGATGGTAATGGGTACGCCATGTTCATCACTGCCGCCTACAAACTTAATATCTCTCTTTTGCGCGCGCTGGTAACGTACATAAATATCCGCTGGCAGGTAACAACCCGCAAGATGACCAATATGCACAGGCCCGTTGGCGTAAGGCAGCGCGGCGGTTACTAATATTCTCTTATAATCTTTCATTGTCCTTTCTTTTGTGCTGTAACAGATGCTGATATACCAGCGCTTACTAAAATTCTTCCTGCTCCAATCTGCAAAAATACCTCAATTGACAGCAACACCAAAATGGTTGATTTTCCAATAACTTTAAACCATGAACCGTAAAAACTTTTTATCCGCTGCCCTTACGGTAGGTGCTGGTCTGCCGGTGTTGGCACATTCGCTTGCAATGGATGAAGAAGACAATAGCCTGCCCATTGTGCCAAAGTACCTTAAACAGGGAGATTGTGTGGGCATTACCAGTTGCGCCGGCTATATTACCCTGCAAGACATACAACCCGCGGTGCAGCAATTGCAGCAATGGGGTTTTACAGTAAAGATAGGCAGCACCATTGGCAAGCGAGATTTCACCTTTGGAGGCACCGACGCAGAACGTGCCGCAGATTTTCAGCAACTGCTGGATGATGACTCCATTAAGGCCATTATGTGTGCCCGGGGTGGTTATGGTGCGGTGCGTATTATTGATATGCTTCGTTTTGACCGGTTGCTACAACATCCCAAATGGATCATTGGTTTTAGTGATATTACCGTGCTGCATGCACATCTTACCCGCAACTACGGCATTGCCTCCCTTCACTCAAAAATGTGCAATAGCTTCCCGGAAGATTGGTCGCGCGCAGAACCCATACAGGTAGAGACCATTCTGTCTATCAAAGCG
>DATJGC010000569.1:0-3059 GCA_035495345.1 Chitinophagaceae bacterium
AAAAAGAAGCCGTGCTGGGTGCCAATGTGGTGCTCACAAAGTCTACCAAGATCATTGATGTGAGTGGTGATAAACCTATAGAATACAAGGGCCGTGTACCTGCGCGCAGCGTGGTGATACCAGGAACCTATACAAAGCAATTTCCGGCAGGCGAATACGGCGTTGGCTGCGCACTAATCATTGGCCAGCGCAAGGCAAGCACAGATTTAAAGACCAGCCTCAATGATGCGCTGCGCGATTTTAATGTAGCTGTTTAATAACCGCCCTTCTTTATACTATTGAGATGATTTCCGGCTGCCAATGCATGGAGCGTTTACAGCTACCAGCTACGCAGGCAAAGCAATGCCGGCCGTTGGGCCGTTTGAACCAAAAAACATGAAGACGAAACCGTATACCCTTTCTGTTGCAGGTTTTCTAATCACTTTTTTGGGTGCGGTATTGTTTTCTACCAAGGCCATCATTGTAAAAAAAGCGTTTCATGATACCCATATAGATGCGCTGTCGTTGCTAGCGGTACGCATGATTTTTTCATTACCTTTCTATCTGGGCATTGCCATTGTGAGCAATAATGCCAGGGACAGCCAGCCACTTACAAAAGCGCAATGGTACTGGGTGATTTTGCTGGGACTGTTTGGTTATTATATCAGCAGTTACCTGGATTTTGCGGGTCTTCAATATGTATCTGCCGGGCTTGAGCGACTGATTCTTTTTCTATACCCCAGTTTTGCCGTCTTAATCAATGCATCCGTATTTAAACAGAAGATTAGTAAGATACAGGTGGTGGCTTTACTGCTTACTTATGCGGGCATTGCCATTGCCTATTTTGGTCAGCTAACGGTAGAAGAAGCCGATACGCGTTTTTTTATGGGCAGTGCCATGATACTGGTGTGTGCGCTTACCTATGCCATCTATATTGTGGGCAGTGGCAAGTTGATACCGCAGGTGGGCGCTACCCGTTTTACTGCATATGCCATGCTGGCGTCTACGGCCGGCGTATTCATCCATTATTCCATTAAGGGAGATTACAGCCTTTTGCAATCCGGTACGGCCTATTGGGGGTATGGTATTTTGCTGGCATTGCTGGCCACGGTAATACCCTCCTTTCTTATTTCTTATGGCATGAAGCGGATTGGATCCAATAATGTGGCCATTATTTCGGGTATTGGCCCGGTCTCTACCATTATACAGGCGCATTTTGTGCTGGGCGAAAAGATCTTTGCGGCACAGGTTGTTGGCACCCTGCTGGTGATCATTGGCGTGCTTTTAATTGGTTGGAAAGGGAGGGCTGCAGCGGAGTAAAAAAATTGCGTAATCCTGCTGCAGTTTATATTGAAGCACTTATATTTGCAGCCCGTCCGGCACCTGCCCCATCCTTTGGTTGGGAAGCTGGTTGGGAACAATACCGGGTTTCCCGGTGAACAAATGCCCAGGTGGCGAAATTGGTAGACGCACTGTGTTCAGGTCGCAGCGTTCGCAAGGATGTGATGGTTCGAATCCATTCCTGGGCACAAGAGCCCCGCAAGTGTTGCGGGGCTCTTTTCTTTGGGAGCATGTCTCGCTTACACAAAGGCGCAAACAAACGAAAGACCTGGCCGCGCCAGCGGAGAGGGCGCTTGGGTAAGACCAACATATTCCTGGAACATTTAAGAGATAGAAGAGGTAATCCGTGCATGCTAGCCAATCAAGATAGTAACTGTAATGCTTGCAATTCCCGGAATTCTAGTTATTTTGATGGTGATTTTTAGTGCGTAAATCGGCAGATCCGATGTGACTGAGGTGGCGGAATTACGGGCACCGTCGGTTTCAATTGTGTATTGTCGCAGGTTTTTGAAAAGTTAGAAATCTTGCGAAACCTTTATAATAGGTTGGCTATCAAATAAGGATATTGTTCTCGGAAAATTTAGAACGTTTTCGTTTGCACGACGATACACACGTTGTGTACAACCCGATAAAAACATCACTAATGATAAAATACATTGCGACATGTTTGACCATAATATGTTGTAGCATTTGCTCTTCTTTTGGACAATCCAAAGAAATTAAACGGCTCCTTGACACGACGATAGTAATAATGAAAAGCAAGGCGGTTAACCGGGACAAAGTGAACTGGGAAAAGATTGAGCGTAATGTTTATGCAGAAGCGGTCAACAAAAATGCTTATCAACTTGGGCCTGCTTTTAGAACCCTATTCCAATCGCTTAATGACTTTCATGGATATATCCAGTGTGGGGATAGTATTTACAGGTGGCATCGACCAGAACCAAAAAACAATGACTCACTAATAAACGAATGGCAAAAGGGCGTTCATATACAAACCCAAATTCTCGAAGACAACATCGGATACTTACGGGTGCCGTCAATGTCGTTCGCAGAAAGAAGCGAATTAGACGCAAAAGCCCAAACATTAAATGACAGTCTTTGCTCACTACTGGACAAGAATGTACGTGGAATAGTCCTTGACTTAAGATTGGATAACGGTGGCGCTATGTTCCCGATGATACTCGGACTTGAGCAAATTTTGCACAACGGAAAGTTGGGGTCATTTGATTCTAAAAATGTTACAAACTGGATACTCAAAGGCAATGGCTTTTACTTAGACACTGTGGTTTTAAATGAAATAAATCCTAAGTGTAAAATTTCAAATAAAAATATTCCTGTTGCTATTTTGATTGGCAATGGTACAGGCAGCTCCGGTGAATTTCTGGCAATTGCTTTTAAGAAAAGAGTAAACACAATTTTCATCGGGACAAACACTGCAGGCTATATAACAACAACACAGGGGTTTCAAATAAATGACGCATGTTTTCTCCTTTTATCCGCGGGCTATGGACAAGACCGAACAGGCGAGACTTATAAAACGTCAATTAAACCGGACGTATATAACAGTGAACCTGACAACTTTAATAATATTAAAGAGGACAAAAAGGTGTTGGAGGCAATGACCTGGCTTAGGTCAAGGATTTAAACAAGGCTGCACACAACATACGGTTTGCTGCCAAGCTGGCGCGACGTTGTTGCAATGAGGAGCAATTATCAATCAGCGGCAGATATGGGGCGAC
>DATJGC010000570.1:0-4759 GCA_035495345.1 Chitinophagaceae bacterium
ACCATCATCTGATCCCTTTAAATAGTAAAGCCGTACCATGAAGGGGTACGGCTTTTCATTGCATCAAATGCGTCTATCGGTGGTTTATCATTAAAGGTTTGTTTTCTTTTGAAAAGCCATCGTTTATTTCCAGCGTATACAGGCCGTCTTTATATTGGCTTACCGGCAGCTGTACCTGGGTAGTAGTGCTGGCAAACCTGCGCTGCAGCAATACCTGCCCTAAATTGCTTATCAGCGTTAAACGCCATTCTGCACGCGGCATTTGTCCTAAACTAACAGTAATGGTTGCCGCTGTAGGATTTGGATAGATCCTGGTTTTGCAGGAGTTATTCACCCGCGCACATTTTGTAATGGTATAACCGGTGGCCCCGTTGCGATCGTGTATACAAATGCGGTAGTAATTAGCGCCTTTTATAGGCAAGCCGTCACTGGCATGATAGGTAATGGGTATGGCCGAATTGCCCGTGGCTTTTACCGTTGCCATGCGCCGCCAGCTGATGCCGTCATTGCTTTTTTCAATATCAAAATGATCTGTATTTACCTGCTGCTGGGTTGTCCATGAAATCAGTACTTCATTGGCAAGAGTGGGCACGGCGTCAAATGCTACCAACACTACCGGCAATGAAGCCGTACGCTGTGCCGCCGCGGTTCCAATACCTGCCAGTAAGCTGGCTATAATCAACAATAATATACCACCCTTGGTCATTAACATATGTATTGTGTACGCCGCAACAATGGTTGATTACAAAGGAATGGATATGCAAAAGTAGTTGTACTGCTGTTGTACAGCACGGTGACTGCCATAAAGGGTCGATTTAGTAAAAAGGGGATGCGTGTGGTTGATCCGTGAAGAGGATTGGAAATATAGCCGGTTGGCAGCATAAATGTAATATGCAACCCTGGCTGTTGCAAGCTTTTTATATTTTATTTTCTGGTTGCGCTGTCTGAATTTTTCAAATAGTGCAGCAACTGAATTCTTACAACCATACTAAAAAAAGCGGCTGCCCCAGGGCAGCCGCTGTATTATATTGAAGGTGATTCTTTAGTATTGCCTGGCTGCATGTTGCCAGGGCCTCAATGATTAAAATGCTTTCTTCTCGTCTTTCTTTTCGGCGGCCTTCTGCATAGGGTTGGTGCTGTTGTTAGTGGCGCGCAGGCCTGCCTGTTTTACCTTAAAGGCCTGGAACTTGCTGGGTTCTTCGGCAATTTTTGGCCAGCTATTATTGGCTGTGTTAATGTCGGCAGTCTCGCGCATGGGGTCCAGCTGCACCTTTGTTACCTGTTTGTCTTTCATGAATGTTTTTATAACAGCGGTTTCATTCTTTCTCCATACCTGCGCCGGAATCTTTTCAATTTCTGTGGTTCCGTCTGCATAGGTCCATTCAAGTATTATCGGCATTACCAATCCGCCTTTGTTAGAAAAGCTCAACTCATAGAAATGCTTGCCGGCCAGTTTTTGTTTCATGGCATCGTCCATGGGCTCTGCACTGGCCTTTACCGGAACGGTGTAAGAACTGGTATCATATTTTTCCAGGCCGCGGTTGTAGCGCCAGTAAAAATCGCGCAGGGTAGAATCTGCATCCGTTTCAAACCGTATGCTCTTATCATTTTTGTTTCGGATCTTGGAGATATCCTCATAGGTGCTGCCGGCGGGCGGTGCAATGGTTCTGCGTTCCACCGTATACCTTGTTCCTCTTACGGGTACAAAAGCCAGGTCTGCTTTAAAATACTTAACCGTATCAAGCGAGATATCGCAGGCTTCGGTACCATAAAACCAGCCTCTCCAGAACCAGTCAAGGTCTTCACCACTGGCGTCTTCCAATGTTCTGAAAAGATCTGCTGGTTCAGGATGTTTAAATGCCCAGCGCCTTGCGTATTCTTTAAAGGCATAGTCGAACAATTCACGACCCATAATGGTCTCACGCAGTATGTTTAAGCCAGTGGCGGGCTTTGCATAGGCGTTGGGGCCAAAGCCAATGATGTTTTCACTGTTAGACATAATCGGTTCCAGCTGGTCTTTGGGCAATTGCATATAATCAGTGATGAAATAAGCAGGGCCCCTGCGCGAAGGAAATTTATCATCAAACAATTGTTCTGCCAGGTATTGCACAAAGGTGTTGAGGCCTTCATCCATCCAGCTCCACTGGCGTTCATCGCTGTTGATGATCATCGGGAAGAAATTATGGCCTACCTCGTGTATTACAACGCCCAGCATACCATACTTGGTAGCTTCGCTGTAAGTACCGTCTTTTTCTGTACGACCGTAATTGAAACAAATCATCGGGTACTCCATACCGTTAGCTGCTTCCACGCTCTGTGCTACGGGATAGGGATATGGGATGGTAAACTTTGAATAGGTTTTTATGGTATGGGCCACTGCTTTGGTGGAAAACTTCCTGTACAGGTTATAGGCTTCTTTACCGTAATAACTCATGCACATTATTTTCTTGCCTTCAACAATGGCAGGCATGGCATCCATTACAAATTTGCGCGAAGAGCCCCAGGCAAAATCACGCACATTATCTGCTTTGAAGATCCAGGTCTTTTTTTCTTTGCTTTTTTGCTTCTCACTGGCGCGGGCCTCGTCTAACGTTACCACTTCTATGGGTTCTTTGCTGGTTTGTGCCTTCTGCCAGCGGCTGTATTGCGCAGGGGTTAGCACCTGCTGGTAGTTCTGGCATTCACCGGTGGAACCAATGATATGGTCTGCCGGTGCGGTAATTTGTACTTTAAAATTGCCGAAGGTAAGCGCAAACTCACCCCTGCCGGTAAACTGGTGGTTCTGCCATCCCTGGAAATCACTGTACACACAAAGACGCGGATACCATTGTGTAATGGTAAACAGGTCATTGCCATCTTCCGGAAAATGCTCGTAACCACCGCGGCCACCTACTGCCATACGGTCTGTAATGGTATAGTTCCAGTCTATCTTAAAAACAAACTGCTGGCCGGGTTTTAATACCGCGGGCAGTTCAAGGCGCATCATGGTTTTGTTGACAGTATATTTGAGCGACTTGCCAAGCGCATCGGTAACCTTTAGCAGGTTAACGCCACCGCCTTCGCCATTTACTTCATTTTCTAGTCTTCTAAGGGTATTGTCCGTTACCTGTTTGGGCATCCGACTTTCATCCTGGTAATTGGCATTGTCTGCCTTGCTGTGTTCATTTTCATCCAGCTGCAGCCAGAGGTAACGCAGTTCATTGGGTGAATTGTTGAAATAGGTAACCGTTTCGCTGCCGTTAAGTTTGTGGTTGGGTTCATCAAGAGAGGCCTTGATATCATAATCGCAGCGTTGCTGCCAGTATTTGGGTCCGGGTGCGCCACTGGCCGTACGGTACTCGTTGGGCGTTGGTAAAATAGTGCCCAGCTGTTCAAACTTGTTGCCGTGGTTAGAGCCCGGGTTGTTTTGCAGGTTCTGTGCAGTTAGCAGGCTGCAGGAACATACCATTGTTAAAAGAAATAAAAGCTGTCTTCTCATCATTGTGTGTTTTTTTATATGGAAATCTTTGAAAAGCCATGTTGAGGGAGATGGCAAGAATGGCCAACGAAGCTACCCGAATCCAGCCTATCCCCGAAATTTTTAACAAGCCCGTTATCAAAAATGAAAGCAGCAGTACCGCCGCTACCACCAGCAACTGGGCCAGCTCAATGCCCAGGTTAAACGCAAATAAATGCGCTACCAGCCCGTTTCTTCCTTCAAGGTCAAGAAAAGAACTGGCGTAGGCAAGGCCATGTATCAACCCAAAAAAAAGCGCAAAGAAATAAATGGCGGGCAGTTTTTTTTCAGTACTGCCTTTTTTTTGCAAAATATTATTCAGGGCGGTGATGGCAATCGTTAGCGGAATAAAAAATTCTATCCATCGGGCAGGCACCTGTACATAATTGACAGCGCTCAGCGCCAGCGTAATAGAATGGCCAATGGTAAATGCGGTTACCAGTACGGCTACCTTTTTCCAGTCTGTATACCGGTAGCGCAGGCAGAGCGCTGCAATAAATAAAATATGATCCAGCGCCTCCCAGGTAAGGATATGATCGGTTCCCAGGCCAAAATATAAGCTAAAATCATTCATAACAATTGCCGGGCCTGCATCGGTACAGCTTTTAACGCTAAACGTTGTGCAGGATGGAAAATAATCAAGAGATTTGTAGCAGACAAATTTTATTTAGCAATGGCGGCAGCAATGGTTAAATGGTTACTGGTTAGTGCGCTGGGTTTTATTCATCCGTTTTACGTAAGCGTAACCGAGATAAATTACAACGCAAAAGAGAAAACGCTGGAAATATCCTGCAAGCTGTTTTTAGATGATACGGAAAAAACCATTAGAAAACAGTCTGCTGCTGCCGTAGAACTCAGCAACCCGAAAGACCAGAAAAAAGCCACCCAGCAGATCAGTGCTTATGTTACCAGGCACCTGCTCATTACAATAGATGGCAAGCCGGTAACGCTTGAATGCATTGGCTACGAGGTAGAAGGCGCCTCTGTATGGAGTTATTACCAGGTAAAAAATATTGCTTCTGTACACAAAATAGAAGTAAACAACAACCTATTGTATGAGATGTATACAGACCAGATAAGCATTGTACATGCGCAGGTAGGCAACAATAAAAAAAGTGCACGCGTTTCCAACCCGGAAACCCAGATGGTATTTGAGTTTTAAGCGCCGCGCGCCTTAATTATTTTTCTTCAGGTATTCCAGTTGCCCCAGGTGATAGCTCTGGTGATTGGTTCTGTTAATAACAAGGTTTAACCTGTTACGGT
>DATJGC010000571.1:0-17327 GCA_035495345.1 Chitinophagaceae bacterium
CTCCGCATTGATGAAAAGGTGAACGACTTAAATGTAGATATGCAGTTCAGGCATGAGGCTTTCTTGTTGTTTAAAGACAGCGTGCTTGCATTGCTGTCTGCCGGTGCAAACCTCTTCACCATCGGCATTATGGTAGACAAAGATTCTCTTTTATACCAACTTAACTCCGCAACCTTATCGTTTGACGGACTGGAAAGGCTGGCTGCAGCCATTGAAGAAAACAAGCATACCGCTGCACTGGCAGCTACCGCGCAACCAGTGTGGCAGCAGGGCTTACAAACGCTGGTAATACGGATTCCCCTGAAAAAATAATTTGAATACTGACATTACAATGTTTTATTCTGGCAGAGCCGGGGCCACGATTATTTACCCAGCCACTTTTTGAACTCCGTTACCTTTTCCCGGCTTACCAATGCTTCTTTGTCTACCGCAGGTTTTACGGACAGTATCAGCCGATTGCCAAAGTAATCTTCAATCTTGTCGACACTATTGATGGCCACATAAAACGAGCGGCTGATGCGGAAATATTTTTCCGGGTCTAGCATGTCTTCCAACTCATCCATGGTGTAGTCAACCACAAATTTCCGGTTGTCATTGGTCTTAAAGAAGTTCAGCCGGCCATCACTGTAGAAATAAGCAATATCGTCTACTTCAATGCTGACCAGCCTTTGTGCATGCTTTACCAGGAAGCGTTTGCGGTATTCTTTGTGTTGAAGTTTTTGTTGCAATTCCTTTACCAGGCTGTCTATATTAATGTCTGGTTTACTGCTGCTTCTTAAACGGGTGAATTTATCGAGCGCCGCCTGTAGTTCTTCTTTTTGTACCGGTTTTAGTAAGTAATCAACGCTGTTTACCTTAAACGCTTTAAGGGCGTACTCATCATAAGAAGTAGTAAAGATAACGGGGCTTTTTACTTCTGTCAGGTTAAAGATTTCAAAGCTCTGACCATCTGCAAGCTCAATATCCATCAATATCAGGTCCGGTGCGGGATGCTGCTGCAGCCACTCTACGCTGCTTTTAATGCTGTCTGCGGTGCCTACCACTTCTGCTTCCACATTGGTGGCGGCCAGTGTCTTTTGCAATTTTTTTACTGCCAGGTCTTCATCTTCTATAATTAGAATTTTCATATGCTGTATTTAAATTGTTGTAAACTCAATAGGGTTATCACGTCGTTGGCTGTTGTTCCAGATAAGGGGTAATACCACGGTAAAATTTTTTTCGTCCTCCATCACCTGGAAGCCGGGTTGTTTCAGCAACTCATACTTAGCTTTTATATTTTGCAGTCCTACATTGTTGCTGGGCGCTTTAATGCTTCTTTTTTGCAGGTTATTGTTTACAACCAGTTTGTTACCTGCTGTGGTAAAAATATCAATTGTAAGGGGTTTATTTTTAGAAAGCACATTGTGTTTCACCACGTTTTCGGTAAGCAGTTGCAGGGTTAAAGAGGGCAAAAGGTAAGTGTTGTACCGTTTGTCAATTTGTATATTCATCTGAACAGCGTCGCCATGGCGTGTTTGCAAAAGCTTGTAGTAAGACTGGATAAACTTTACTTCATTTTCTACGGTGCTTACACCCTCTTCATTGTTGCGCAACAGGTAGCGGTACACTTTGCTAAGCTCATTTAAAAATACTTCCGCTTTTTGCTTGTCTACTGTAATCAGTGAAGACAGGGTGTTAAAACAATTAAAGAGAAAATGGGGGTTCACCTGGCTTTTAAGGGTATCAAATTCCTGCGCCACTGACAATTGTTCAATGGTTTCTTTTTCTGCCCTGCTTTCCTGGAAACGGGTAAACATAAAGTCTGCTTCATAAAGGGTATCAAAAACCAGGTTTACTGACAGGCCCACCAGCAATCCTTTTAACAAGTGCATGGTTTGCAGATGATACCCAAGAATATGAAAATGATCATACACCAGGTATATCAGCAGTACAGATGGTGGCATAATGAGCATAACAACCAATAGTTTCAAAGAGATTCTTTTCCTGCTCTGATCCAGCGCTGGATATTTTTGTTCAAGCCAATGCTCGTAAAATACATGGGTATACCAGGAGGCCATGCCCATGATAAAGATCAAGGGTACGGAAAACAGCCAAATCTTTGGTTCCTTCCACAATCTTTCCTCAAACATAATTTGGTTGAGCACAATGCTGATCAGCGGCATTGAGAACAAGAAACAATACAATTCCAGTTTTGGTGGCCTGAAAAGCTTCATACTATCACCTCCTCTTTCTTACTCAGCAGTGTAAGCCTGATAACCCGGTGTGTTTCACGTATATCTATTACCGTTAGTGGTTCATTCAGCAATTCATATTTTTTTACCAGGTTGTCCAGCCCCGCTTCAAAGTCCATGGCATCGGTAATAGACTTGGGCTGAATATTATTGGTCACCTCCAGCACAGACGCACCGGCAGATTTTACGGTAATCACCAGGGGATGGGCCTTGCTGATAACATTTTGCGAAAAGCTGTTTTCAATAATCACCTGCAGCGCAAGCGGCGTGAGCATTCTTTTCCGGTCTTCTTCATTCACGGCAATTTTCAGTTGCAGGCCATCGCCATACCTTGCTTTTAGGAGGTACATGTAAGAATCAATGAACCTGAGTTCGGTATCTAGTGTAACCAGTTGTTCATCATCATTGCGTAACATGTAACGGTATACCTTGCTCATTTCATCGAGAAAGGTCTCTGCTCGTTCCGCATCGTCCTGTATCAGGCTGGAAAGTGAATTCAGGCTGTTGAACAGGAAGTGCGGGTTCACCTGGCTTTTTAACCCCTGCAACTGGCTTTGTTTGTAAATGCGGTTCAGTTCTTCGGTTTCCACCCGGTTCTTTTCCCAATCCTTGTAACGTGAAATGCCTTCCATCAGGAAGGTGAGAAAAATGTTCAGGATGCCGAGGGCAAAGTAGCTCCATACAAAGCCGGCTTCATTAAACTGGTAGTGCAGTATTGCAACATGTTCATAACCACTGAATAGAGAGTACAGGAAGAGACCGCTGATGATAAGGAAGGTGATGATCATCAGCGTTAGCCTTTTTATCATCTGGTGCTCTGCCGGAAACCTGGCTTTCAGCGTAACCGCTACCAGGCCACAAAGAACAAAATCTATACAGGCAGCCACAGCGCTTAACAAAGTGGCCAGTAAAAACACCTTCCAGCTGGCAAAATAAGCACTGCCAAGAATGATACAGTTGACGGTAATGGCGAAGATGGGCATGACCAGTAACATGACCATATTGTCTTTGCCATTGTATTGTGGAAGTGTGAGCCTCATTCTTGTTACAAATTACTGCGTTTTACGGATTAGAGGCCAGGCCGGGCCACTAACTGGCTTAGTGACCGCACCAATTGAGCAAACCAAGGTATGAACTGCCGGCAATAATTATTGCCTCAAAGCCGCCCGAAAACGGCCGCAGCCAGCAGGCTGCAATACCCCACAATGCTGAGCACCTGGCGGATGCTGTACACCTGCAACCAGCGGCGTCGGTACTGCTGCCAGTCTGCCGGAAGAGTTTCTGCTGTCCATTGGTTGATGATGGCGTTAATGGGCAGGTTTCCCTTTACCGTTACCATGGCATCTGCTACCAGTGCAAAAAAGGCTGTTGTGGCGCTGATGAGTACCCATTTGTCTGCAGATAAAGCACTTATCATTACGAGGGCCAGGTTGCTCAGCAGGCCGGCATACATTACCGGGCGATAGCGCTGTTGAAACAGCCGGTCTGTGAGCTTGCGGAATTGCAGGTAGGCCTCGCCATCCATCGCCTGCTGCACCTGCCGCTGTGAAATGATATAAGAAAACGATTGACTTACAATGATGCTGTAGAGCAGCAGCGTTACAAAAAGGACGATGGGTTGCAGCATGCAATAGGGTTGCAGGGTGAAAAATTATTTTACGGGAGTTGTTCTTACAGGTGGTACAGTTTGCAGGTATTTGTAAATGGCTTTAAGTTCAATATCGTTCATTCTTTTAAAAGAACCCCAGGGCATTTCGCTCAGCGGGTTCAGCTTGCCCATGTGAAAGCGTTTTACAAACATTTCTTCTGACCATCCAAAGAGTCGGCCGCTACTGTCTGGTGTTAGATTGGGCGGCGTAATGCCATGTGCCATTGGACTGCCACCCGCCAGCAAGGGCCCTGTATATTCTCCGCTGATGCTGCGTTTTGTGTGGCAACCACTACAGTTGCCCACGTTTAGCACAAGGTATTTTCCATAGGCGGCAGTGCTGTCTGGTACCACCGCTGAGGCAATGGGTTCACTGGGCCCAACGGGTTTTACCAAAAATGCTTTTACCAGTTTACCGGCCAGGTTTAATTCATTTGCCGGCTTTTGGCTGGCTACTGGCTTTTGCGTACGCAGGTAAGAAATGATATCAGACAAATCTGCGTCTGAGATATTATGGAAAGGCATAAAATCATATACCGCCGTACCGTCTGGATGTACGCCGTACCGTAAAGCCCTGGCTATTTCTGCATCGGAGTATTTGCCAATGCCATAGGTACTGTCTGAGGTAATATTAGCCGAGTAGATGGTGCCCACGGGTAAGTTAAATGCAACGCCACCATGCAGCACAGGCTCTTGCCCTGCGTTAATCAGTGAATCGGACGATGGACCGCTATGGCAGTCTGTGCAATGCGCAACGCTGAGCATCAAATGTTTTCCGCGCGCAATGCTGGCACTGTCATGGCTAGACCTGATAGATGGATAAGGGGCATTGTACCGAAGGTTTTGCCGGGCTGCGGTGATGGCAGTAACCCCCAGGATGATGGCCAGCAATAAGATGCCGGTCCACCGCAGTATTTTTTTAAAAGTGCGCATACTGATAACAGGTAGAAAGTGATAGTATAAGGTTATTGTATTTCCTGCAGGCTTTTTGGTGCCGGGGCCACGTTCTTCACCGGCCGCGTGGTTTTTAAGTAAGCAAAAATGGACAGCAGATCTTCATCGCTCAGGTTGCGGTAAACCGTCCAGGGCATAGGAGGCAGCAGTGGCCTGCCGGTGGCAAGACCCTTGTATTTACCTTCACGCATGGCGCGCATAAAGTTTTCTTCTTTCCAGTTACCGATGCCTGAACCGTCACTGGTAATATTGGCCGCAAAGGATGCACCCCAGGGCCCTACGGCACTGGTAAGGCCCGGCGCAAACAGCGTCCAGCCTTTTTGAATTTCGCTCTTGTCTACCGGAGGCAAAGCTGCATTTTGGGGAAAGCCGGAGAAGCGAAGTTCCGGAATGATTTCTGGTCCGTGGGCACCCATGCGTTTGGGTGAATGGCAATCGTCACAACCAATGGCATTTACCAGGTAGCTGCCACGTTGTACGCGGGCGGCTGAATCTTTGGCCACGGTTGTTTTGTTGTTATTGGCCGATGAATCTGTACACGCAATGGTAAGAACAGAAACGATGATTGCCAGGAGGCTGAGAGAAACAACAATCTTTTGCATAATGAGTAAGGTTTAATGGTGCGGTATTATAGTGAGTAAAAAAAAGTATTTTGATGAATTATGATACATGAACGTGTAGAAAACCTGCTGCATCAGGCAACCACCGCACTGGAACTATCTTCCATGATGGCGGTAAAGCGGTGGCGATTCTTTACCATCCATTGTTCAAATGATTGTGTGTTTGGATTAAGCGCATAGGTTTCAATAAGATCTATCAGGCGGTTGTCTATGTGCAGGCGCTGTACTTCAAACATGTTAGCCAGTTCTTCTGCGCCCGGAAAAGGAAATGATGCGTATACATCCCTGGGGATATGGTTGTAACGAACTTCCGTGTTCAACACTTTGCTCATTACGGCTGCATAGGCTGCGCATGGTTCATCTGCACCCACAGCGCCCACCACTCGGCGGAGATAAGCATCTCTGTGATGGAAGATGCTGTTAACGATGCCGCCAACATCTTCAACACTAATCATCGCAAGTTTTGTATCGCCCTGCGGAAAACCGAAACTATAGCTGCCATCGTTCATTTTTTGCAGCGGAAAAAAGGTCAGGAAGTTCTCGTAGTAGAAAGCTATCCGCAGAAAGGTAGCCGGAATTTGCAGCATACGGGTGTACTGTTCCAGCGCGGCTTTAAGATCACAATGAGGAACGCTGTATTTTCCCTTGCTCATCTTCTTGAGATCCGGTAAAGTATGAAATACAAAATGTTCAATATTGCTTTCTTTTACTGCATCTACCAGGTTTTTGCCCAGTTGATATTCATGCTCAAAATGCTCCCAGAAATTGGTAACGCCATAAACACCATAGCAGCCCTGCATGGCCTTGCGTAAGCTTTCAGGATCGCTCATATCGCCTGCCGCTATGCTGGCGCCTGCTGCCTGTAGTTCGCGTGCGGCCGCGCCTGAAGGATGTCTTGTAAGAATGCGAACGGCGTATGTATCGTCTGCCAGTAATGCCTTTGCTACACTGCCACCCTGGGCGCCTGTAGCACCGGTTACCAGTATTGTTTTTTTCTGCGTCATGGTTATATAGGTTTAATGTTGCGCAAACCTACAGTGCTGTACATGCCGCAGAAATACCAATGCTCATGAATTGAAGAAACTTAAGTATGAACCGTGAGAAAGCAGTTCATTGAGTGCCGGGTTTGAAGTTGAGATGAATGAACGAGAGAAAGTAATTAATGTACATATCACGTTTTTATCTGCGCAGCATGTTATTGAACATTACGCATAGCGCATAATGGTAGACTGAACCTGCGCAATATAATGGCCGCCAAATAATACGGCATGTACCAGTAGTGGATACAATTGACTAAGCGGCAGTCTTTCTTCCCAGCCTTTTTCTAATGGATAAATACTGTTATAACCCTTGTAAAAGTTTTCATTGAACCCGCCGAAGAGCCTTGTCATGCCCAGATCCATTTCACGATGGCCGAAATACACGGCCGGATCAAAGATGGCGGCGGTGCCAGTAGCGTCTATCATAAAGTTGCCGGACCAGAGGTCTCCATGTAAAAGAGATGGAGTCTCTTTTGGAAACATATCCTGGATATTTTGAAAGAACCGGTCCACGGTTTTACTGGTGATGCCAACTGCCGCTCCTGTATCCAGAAGATGGGTAATTAGTGGTTGTAGCCTGCAGGCGGTAAAAAAACTCATCCAATCTTCATGTGCTGTATTGGTCTGACGGAGGCTGCCAATATAATTGTTGCCCGTCCAGCCAAAATATGCTTGTGGTTGTTGGTGCATTTCCGCCAGGCGTTGTCCAAATCTTTCCATGGAGGTTTTGGCAACAGCACCCTTCTCAATCCATTCAAGCAATAGCCATTGTGTGTCTTCTGTAGCCCCGTAAACAAGCACTTGCGGTATTCTGAGCATTGAATGATGGCGAAGGAAATGTAATCCTTCTGCCTCTGCTGCAAACATGCCAGGGAAACTACTGGCGTTATTTAATTTTAAAAAATAGTTTTTGCCTGCGCTGTGCAGTTTGTAAGTTTGGTTGATATCCCCACCCGGAACCTGTTCATACCTGGTAATGCTGTTGCCCAGGGCTGTAGCCAACTGCTGAAGTAAGTGATTGGTAAGAGGGTTCAAGTGGTTGTTTTTAATCTATAACGTTTATGTATATGCGCTGCTGTCAACAATACCTGGCTCTATAACAAATGCCTTCACGGCTAAAAAAGCCTCATTTTCCTGCTGACCGGTATCTCTGCCCCCTTTGCCCACAACTACAAGCTGTAGTTCAGGAAGCGGAAAGGATCGGGTTTTTACGAAAGTAAATTTACGTTTTAGGCACTAATTGAATGATTGGGATCAAGGATCGATGCGTTTTCTGAAGTTTACAGCCCGGCTGTTAAGAGTATTTTTCCGGAAATGTCGTCATTTATCTACCTCTGAACGACAGTAACGATGACCCCTCTTTCATCGAATGTTCTATTTTTCAGCAAGCAGGAAGGTTGTTTCTTTGTATTGCAATCGGATACAATAGAGAAGAAAAACGAATACAACAGAAAATACATCGTACCCTTTTAAAACCTGGCTGATATCCTTTGAAAACGTAACCAAAATCCAGATAAAGACCGTATCCAAATCCAGAAAAACCAAGAAGACCATTTACCATCCAAATCCTGTGAAGACAACCTAAACCGAATTTTTTACATCCAATTCCTATGAACTAACCAGCTTAACCCAAAACCGAATCCGAACCTATGAAATCAACCATCCAGATCCTGTAAAAAACCAATTCTTTAACCAATCCTCTGAAAACAACCCTTTATCCAGTTAGTCCTAACCGTTGAAAACCCTTTATCCTGAAAAACCAAACCGTCCAGTCCTTTTGAAAACATGTCCACCGTCCCAAATCCTTGAAAAACCATCCTGCCGGTGCAGGAAGTCCAAATCCATTTGAAGAACTGTCCACCATCCTTAAAGACCGCTGTGTAAGGTGATTCAATAAATTAGCCCTTCGTTAATTTATTGAATCACCCGGCGAGTTGATTCTTTAAGTGTTCTTTACCCAACCTTTTTTACGGCAAGCACCTACCCATTATTCTCTACAACCCATTTTTTTTCGGCGCCTTGTATTTTCTTAACATTGCTAGCGGCCTCATGTCTTGGCACCTTTACGGCAAGCTGTTAAAAAAATAGAAGGTTTGCTTTTGCGCGTTATTGCTCATTGCCTTTTTATGGCCTGCTTAATGTACCAGCAGGCATCTAACAAACGTTGCAAATGCACATGATAGGGCAGAATGGAGGCAACTTCAACATTTTGCAATACATCATGCTGTGACAATCCTGCTTCTAACCAGGCGTACAGGGCCAGCTTCCATTCTTTTAAAGTACCCACCATAAAGAATGACTGTATTACCAGTATCGGGTTCTTAATTTCTTCCGCATTGAGTGAAGATGGCAGGGTAATATCGTGCATTGTCTTGGTTGTCATTGCGCGGCGCAACCTCCTCGACAGTTTTTTCCTTTTTCTTTTATCGGTATTCAGCAGGAAGCCGGCTTCTACAAGCATTTCCAGCCGTTCATAGATGTATAAAAGATTACCAGGGCTACCATTGTTCCAGTTATACTGTTCACTTAATGCTGCGCCGCAGGCCGCGGTAAAGAGACGTTTTATTTCATTGATATTGCCCAGCTCAAAAAATTCTTCAATGACTTCAACAGGGGCAGGTTGCCTTTTTTCATCCGCGGCCAGTGCAAGCCGGTAAATAAATTGGTTTTGATGAGGAGCATTGCTGGTACGCATGGCCGAAAAGTTTAAAGAGTATCGATGGTCTGTAGTACACAGTGATAACCTCAGCCTGCAATGCCTGTGTAAACGCAATGCATCTGCTATAGATCTGCTTTCTGACCTGGTGCCAGCACAACAAATGCAGATCTTCAATAACCTTTCTTTTTAACGGTGGGTGCGTTGTTATAATTTTTATAGCACAGCGTGTACACTGCTCAGGTTACCATTGTTGGTAACAGCAAGACTATAGGCCGTTTACAACTTGACGCTGCCAATAGTACTTGTTGCTTGAGGCGGATGCCCTTTTCTTCACGAAGTATTTGAAGCGCCATTAGTTTAATCTCTTTTGGGCGGCATGCTTTTTTTAATTTGCTCAACATGCCTGCAGCCGCTGGCCGCAGGCCTTATTGCTTATCAGTTTTCCTGGATGCAATACTGTATTTTACTTCGTCTTCGGCTACCTGCATCGCCCTGAGGGCAAGCGATTCATCATCCTGGACCAATTCCGTAATCTGGTCTGCAAGCCAGAGCGTCAACAATGCTTCTTTATCGGCCTTCAAAATTTCAGCAAAGGCCGGTATCTGTTCTTTTTTCGCTTTACGCTCACCACGTTCAATTTTACTTAGCATGGGTGTATCTATCTGCAGGTGGCCCGCCACCTGCCGTTGCAGTAAATGTTTTGCCTGCCTTAGTTTTTTTATTGTAGCACCAAATTGTTTACCCACCTGCCTTAGATTGACTTGTCAATGTATGACAAATCTATGCTAAAAAAATTAGCGAAACTTGCCGCGGGCGAAATTTCTGGTAGAAATTGTGTTGGCAAATGGGACAGGTGAGAAGGTTAAAAGAACTACGCCGAAGGTGCTGATGATAGCAGCTAGTATAAACGATTGTGCATTACCGTTAGTTTTGTCAAAACGTCTCATTCAGGTTAAGGAAGAATCCTTTTTTGCCAAATTCGCCGAAAGCATAATCAAGCGCCAGGTTAGTACGGGTAGTTTTGTTAAACAGCACGCGGAGCCCGGCGCCGTAACCCTTTCTAAACGTGTGGAAAATAGGAGTGCCATGCAGATCGTTACTGGTTTGCAGGTTGCCAAAGACAACGCCGCTCAGAAACTTATTCTTTAATATCGGAAAGCGCATTTCTATTTCAGTATCATTAAACTGGGTTGCTTTGAAATATTGGGCAGTATAGCCGCGGCCACTCCTGAATGATCCATCCCTGGCTGTACCTGGCAATTCTATGTAGGGCACGCTGCCAGCAAGCACATAGTTACCCCAGTTCCAAACCGCTAACACTGTTTCCGGGTACCTTGCTGAAAATGAAAAATATTTTCTTACATCTGTGGTCAACTGCAGCGCATTCTTTGTGCTTCCTAACCAGGTCTGGTTTATACGGATACCAGCATCTGCATACATTCCTTTGTAAGCCCGGTTGGGGTTATCACGGGTTATGTACTGGATATTAAACAACAATCCATTAGCTGAATAACGATCTTGCGGGTAGCCGTATTTGTTATTATACACACTGGAAGGTGTTGCATTATTAGTGGTGTCCTTATTCTTTATATTTCGTCTTACCTCAAAAGACATTCCGGCTCCTACAAACAGCCGCTGGCTGATATTCTTGTAAACCTTTTCGCGCACATTATAATATATTGAATTGATGGGATACACCTTCCTGGCGTTGTCTGCCAGTACGGCCTGGGCAGGATCATCTCCTGCATAAGCGTTGCCAATGCCAAGGCCAAAGTCTGGTGTAACCGTTTTAGCAATCACAATATTTCCCTGCAAATTCCATTTGTTACCGGGCGTAAAAACATTATGGTTGATATAAAAATAGATGATACCCTTGGTGGTAATGGAAGCAGAAGTGGCGGCCACAGAAAAAAGGGTATTGGGATCATTACCAAGGCGTTTACCCGCCACTGCCTTGATGCCTAATTGAAAGCCGATGGTAGGGTTTGCCGCAATATTGGGCACCACTGTTATGGGCGAGCGTTTTTTACTATCAACTGCCTTCTTACCGGGATGCAAAATGCTGTGGAAAAGATCGGCCACATCATATTGTTGTGACAGGTCTTCTGTCTTTGCAGCACTTTTACCAGCCTTTAGCCGAAGTGAATCTGCCCGTAATGAATCTGCTGGAGCGCTTACCTGGCCGTGGCCTGCAACGGTTACCATTACCAATGTAGCGAGTAAAAGACTTTTCAACTTGAGGTATTTTCATCTCCGTAGTTCAAAAGGGGTACCAGAAATTTACTGTACCCCGGGCGCCGGAAGTCTGGAGCCAGCAGAGGACAAAAAAATAGGCGACCAGTACGGCCGCCTATGCTTAGTATTGAAATATCCTTAATGGAGATCAAAGCGATCCAGTTCCATCACCTTTGTCCATGCCGCAACAAAATCTTTTACAAATTTTTCATTGGCATCTGCACAGGCATACACTTCTGCAATGGCGCGCAACTCACTGTTAGAGCCAATTACAAGGTCTACCCTGGTGCCGGTCCATTTAATTTCTCCGGAGGCGCGGTCTGCACCGGTAAAAAGTTTTTGCGCGTCTGAGGTAGCTTTCCAGGTAGTACTGATATCCAATAGATTTTTAAAGAAATCATTGGTAAGCACACCCGGACGATTTGTAAGTACACCATGCTTTGAATGATCAAAGTTGGTGTCTAACACGCGCATCCCTCCTACCAATACCGTCATTTCAGGTGCCGTTAGATTAAGCAGCTGGGCCTTGTCTACCAGCATTGCTTCCGCTACGCTGATATGGCGTGCATTGAGGTAATTGCGGAATCCGTCTGCACCTGGCTCCAGCACTTCAAAAGATTCTATATCGGTTTGTTCCTGAGATGCATCTGCGCGGCCGGGCCTAAATGGTACAGTAATAGTGTATCCACCATCTTTCGCAGCTTTTTCAATGGCAGCGCACCCGCCCAATACAATGAGGTCTGCTATAGAAACGGCTTTGTTTAAAGTGGCAGTGCTATTGAAATCTTTCTGAATTGCTTCCAGCGCTGCAAGCACCTGCGCCAATTGGGCCGGGTTGTTTACTTCCCAATCTTTTTGCGGTGCCAGGCGGATGCGCGCACCATTGGCGCCACCACGTTTATCTGATCCGCGGAAGGTGGATGCAGATGCCCAGGCTGTAGACACCAGTTGACCAACGGTAAGTCCGGTAGCAAGTATTTTACTCTTTAACGCTGCAATATCATTGTCATCAATTAAGCTGTGTGTAATTGCTGGTATAGGGTCTTGCCAGATAAGATCTTCTGCGGGCACTTCCGGGCCAAGGTAACGCAGTTTTGGTCCCATATCACGATGGGTGAGTTTAAACCAGGCGCGTGCAAATGCATCGGCAAATTCTTCAGGGTGTTCATGAAAATGCCGTGAGATTTTTTCGTATGCGGGGTCTACTTTCAGTGCAATGTCTGAAGTGAGCATGAAGGGCGCATGTTTTTTTGCCGGGTCATGTGCATCAGGTATGGTACCGGCGCCCGCATCATCTTTTGGCGTCCATTGGTTGGCGCCACCGGGCCCTTTTATCAATTTCCAATCGAAGCCGAAGAGATTATCAAAATAGCTATTGCTCCATTTAGTGGGTGTAGATGTCCAGGCACCTTCAAGAC
Organism: Chitinophagaceae bacterium; assembly: GCA_035495345.1. Classification (GTDB taxonomy): domain Bacteria; phylum Bacteroidota; class Bacteroidia; order Chitinophagales; family Chitinophagaceae; genus JACMLD01. Next base: position 12,806 of record DATJGC010000571.1, read on the forward strand.
CACTCGTAATGGTGTCAGCACCCCTGCCCGTGCGGTAAGAATTTTTCCAACCAAGCCCTTGTTCTTCTATGCCGGCGCCGGCTGGCTCTCTACCGATGTGCGGACCGGGATCAGCCGCTCCGTGGGTTTTTCCAAAAGTATGACCGCCTGCAATAAGTGCTACAGTTTCATAATCATTCATTGCCATTCTGCCAAAGGTTTCACGAATATCGCGTGCAGAAGCCACGGGGTCAGGATGCCCATTGGGCCCTTCCGGGTTAACATAGATGAGTCCCATTTGTACTGCGGCCAAAGGATTTTCCAGCTCCCTGTCGGCGGTATACCGGTTGTCTCCCAGCCATTCTTTCTCTGCTCCCCAGTAGATATCTTCTGCTGGTTCCCAAACATCTTCTCGTCCGCCGCCAAATCCAAAAGTTTGCAGTCCCATTGATTCAAGTGCACAGTTGCCGGTAAGTATCATCAGGTCTGCCCAGGATAGTTTGCGGCCATATTTCTGTTTGATAGGCCACAAGAGCAATCGTGCTTTATCAAGATTGGCATTGTCTGGCCAGCTGTTCAGGGGTGCAAACCTTTGCGTACCAAAACCAGCGCCGCCCCTGCCGTCAGATACGCGGTAGGTGCCTGCACTATGCCAGGCCATACGTATAAAGAAGGGTCCGTAATGTCCGTAATCTGCCGGCCACCACTCCTGCGATTGTGTCATTAGGTCCATGATGTCTTTTTTCACTGCGGCAAGGTCAAGGCTTTTGAATTCTTCGGCATAATTAAAGCCCTCATCCATGGGGTTAGAGAGGGAGGAGTGTTGCCGGAGAATATTTAATTTCAATTGGTTAGGCCACCAATCGCGGTTGCGGGTGCCACTACCGGCGCTTTGCTTGAGGGCGCCATTTAAAAACGGGCATTTAGCTGCAGCGCTGGGGCTGTTCATTTCAGATAGTTGGCTCTGGTCATTAGTATGTTCCATCATATTTGTATTTCTTCCTTTAAAAAATTAAAATTAGGAAAATCTGTCCTGGCAAATGGCTTTTGGCTGTTTCTTTCGGGTTATTAATCAGGGAGGCGAGCAGCAGCCTCCCTGTTAAGGTTGTACATAACAGGCTGCCGTGAAATTTGTTGGGCAATTATGGCAGTGTGTTTTGTTTTTTTTGCACCAGGATCCGCTGTGTACAATTGAACGCCAAAGGAGATTAATGGCATGAAATAAGACCAGCATTTGTAAGAGGTGCACAACCCACTCATGTTGCAGAAAAGTATTGTGGTGATGTACCTTTTTCAATTGTACAAACAGAAGGCGTCTTTTTACTAGCTGCATATGCGAGAAGAGTGATTTTGGCCACTTATAATAATTTATAAGTGGCCAAAATAGGGATGAAAATGGCGCTTTTTGGCCAGATTTAATTTGTGCAGAATGATTGCTCATGTTACTACCCATGCCTGGCTGATACCAGTTCAGTGATAGCCATTCATTGTATACAACAGAGAGGTTGTATTTTAGTAGAAATTTCAGAACCCTTTAGGTATGGCCAATATTTCTCTCAACAAGGCGGAGGCACGTGCTATTATTATTCATGCGGCAGGGCTGAGCAAGCCGGCACAGTTTGGAAAGGGGATTGAAGCTGCGTATAAAGTAATTCATCATCTTGGCTTTGTGCAGGTGGATACCAATTATGTAGTTGAGCGCGCGCACCATCATGCCATTGCCGCCCGTGTACCCGGCTATCAAACAGCATGGCTGCAGGAGCTGCAGGCTGATGCAAGAATATATGAGTTTTGGACCCGTGATGCTGGTTTTATGCCCATGGATGAATTTCGGTATTCATTACCGGTACACCAGTTATATACTGAGAAGTGGCATTCCCTGCCGCTGGCAGAACGCAACATTATGGATAAAGTGCTTGACCGCATTGGGCGTGAAGGCCCGCTGGCGGCCAGCGATTTTGAAAACGACAGAACCGTAAAAAGTAATGGCTGGTGGGATTGGCGACCATCAAAAGTAGCCCTGGAGAGATTGCATCTTGGCGGACAACTGCTCACCACCAGGAAAAGCGATTTTCATAAGTTATATGATCTCACGCGGAATATTGTGCCGGCAGACATTGATAAAACAATGCCATCTGTTGAAGAAATCAGCCGGCATATGATCACCCGTTCACTGCAAGCCCTAGGCATTGCCTACATTAAAGAAATTGCGTGGAACGCAAGGCGGGTAAAGCATTGTATAAAAGAGGAGATAAAAAGAATGGTGGCGGAAGGAACAGTTGTAGAGGTAAGCGTGGAAGGATTGAAGGGCCCTTTGTTTATGTTGCCACAATACAAGAAGAGGAAGATCAAGCTTAGTGGCGATATGTTTATTTTATCACCCTTTGATATGCTGAATGTTTTCCGCCACCGGCTGCGTGATTTTTTTGAGTTTGATTACCAGGTAGAGTGTTTTGTGCCCGCGGCCAAGCGAAAGTATGGTTATTTTTCACTGCCAATACTTTCAGGAGATGTTTTTGTGGCCAGGATGGATGCAAAGGCAGAAAGAAAAAGCAACACCCTTGTCATTAATAATATTCATTTTGAAAAATTGGCCATGTCTGCTCAACAACAAGAGCAGTTGTTTGAAGCCATTCGTTCTTTTGCTGCCTTTAATAAATGCAGCCACATCAGCGTTACCAAAAGCAATAAAAAATCAATGCTGACGGCGCTGCGTAAACAGTGTAAGTAGCAATAAGAGAACCAAAACGAGTGAGTGGTAGCATGTCATACAACTTGAAGGGTAGTAATAAGGGTTATGGCCTGAACAGGGCGTCCATAGTGATGCTTTGCTGGATGTGTTCATCGTAGTAATCATTTTCTTTCACCCCAAAACTGGTAATCAGGGTGAGAAAAACTGTTTTTCTTGGCTTGATGCGTTCAATAAACACTTCCTGCTTTTGCAGCAGTTTTTGCGCATACGCCTTGTCTATAACAAAAACACCATCATAGAATTTCATTTCACAGAGATTGATGATTCTGTCTGCCCGGTCAATGATTAGATCTATCTGCGCACCTTTTTGTTTACTTCCTTTTGGTGGCTGGTAACGCCAGGCCGATGCTTCTGCACTGCCTTTTATCTTCAGTGCTTTTTTTATCTTGTCTATATGTTTAAGGCAAACTGCCTCAAATGCAATACCACACCAGGCGGCGTAGCTTTGACTGGCGGCCACCGCACTCCAGCTTTTGGCCGCACCGGGTTTTCGCTTGTCCATAAACTTTAGATAGAAGAGGGAGAACTCATCTACCAGCCGGTAAATGCCTTCATAGGAATTTTTATCAAAAGGAATGGTTTGTTGTATAAAGCCAGATTTTTCCAACTCATCCAGGGCCTTGCTAATGCGCCCGCCGGAAGGCAGACCGCTTGCATCAATTATTTGCTGCCTGCTCATGCCTGTGCCTTTTGCTGCCAGGGTACGCACTATCTTGATATGCTGGTCTGCTGTGTCAAACAATGAGCTGTAGAGGTTATCAAACTCATTGGTGAGCAATCCATCTTTAGAAAAGCAGGTTTTGTCTATTGCCTGCACCGCGCTGTTGTTTTTGCTTACTGTTTTAAGATAATGCGGTATGCCACCAAACGCCATATAGATTTGCAGCACCTGGTAATTATCAAGCTTGCAACCCCGGCTTTTAAGGTATTGCGCTGTCTCGCCAAGTGTGAATGGCTGGAGGGCAATTTTTTGGGTGATGCGGTTATGAAGGCCTCCGGTGGCCTGCGTAATGTTACGGATCATCCAGGAGGCTGCCGAACCACAAACCACTACCAGCAGGTGGGGCTGCCTGCTGGCCCAGCTGTTCCAGAAATGTTCAAAAGCTGCCAGGAAGCCAGATTTTCTTCCATCTAACCAGGGCAATTCATCTAAGAATACCACTGATTTACCATTGTTCTTTTTTGTTGACAGGTATCTTGCCAGCGCGTCAAAGGCTTCAATCCAATTGAGCGGCGGCTTTAATGCAAGGGTAGAACCGGTGGCCTTTTGCATGGCCAGGCTAAACAATTGCAACTGTTCTTTCAGGCTGCCGTTTTTAATACCAGTAAGTTCAAATACAAGTTGGTCCTGGAAGTAAGAATACACAAGAAAGGTTTTGCCCACCCGGCGGCGGCCATACATTGCCAGCAATTCTGCAGAGGAAGACTTTACCAGGCTGTTGAGCAAGGCTATCTCATTTTCTCTGCCAATGATTTTTTCCATGGTGATAAAGGTATCAATTTGGCCAGATATGAAAAATTATAAGTGGCCAAATTAAGCTGTTGAGATTGCCATTTTGGCCATATATGATCTAAGTATAAGTGGCCAAAATCTGGCCTGTGTTAGTCATTTCTGTTGTTTTGGCCCTCACTGGGCGCTCAACAGCTGATGGCGGCCATCATCCAAAAAGTGCATAGGCGTAATCTGTAGTACAAATATACCATTGCTGGCAAGGGCATCATTTTGCAAGTTTGCATTCTATTCCGTTCATACGGACGGTTCGTTTACACCTTATCTTAAATAACAATGGA
>DATJGC010000572.1:0-3103 GCA_035495345.1 Chitinophagaceae bacterium
TATCTGAGAGGGGAATGGTTGCGTACCCAGTATCGGCTGCGGCCGTGCTTCCAAACAAAGCAGTATGGCCCCGGGCTACAAACTGCCGGATGCATTGTGTGGCCATTGCCCGCGCAAGATCAAGCCAGTGTTTATCAAATGTAGTTTGATACAGTTGTACAAAGGCCTCACAGCAATAAGCATAATCTTCCAGCCCGGCGGGCGCTGATGCTTTACCGTTAGCATAATACCTTGATAGCTGCCCCTTGTTATTGAGCAGCTTTATCTCAATGCAACGCGCAGCTGCCAGTGCTTTTTGAAGGTAGAGGCTGTCTCCCAGCGCAGCAAAAACATCCAGGAAACCGGTAATGGCCAGCGCATTCCACCCGACAATGATCTTTTTATCTATTGAGGGGCGATTTCTTTTTTCCCGCTCCTGCAGCAATGCATTTTTAAATTGCGAAAGCGATGCTACAAAGCTTGTGCTGTCTATAGACTGCATCCGGGCAAAATCTGCCGCGGATGTAGTAGTATAAAGCAGGCTGCGCAGACCTTGCCAGTTGCCCTGCTCATTCACATTATAAAAGGCGGCCAGCTGCCGGCCCAGTGGCTGTTGCAATTGATCAATTTCCTTGGACGTCCAGCTATAATACAGGCCTTCGCCATCTTTGCTGTCTGCGTTAACGGAGCTGTAGTAACCGCCTTCAGGGCTCTCTAAATCCCTAATCATACAACTGGCGGTTTCGTGTAATACCGTCTTGTACAATGGCGCGCCGGTGAGTTGGTAGGCATGCGCATACACGCTCAGCAATTGTGCATTACTGTACAACATTTTTTCAAAATGCGGCTGCCGCCAGAGACTGTCTGTGCTGTAGCGCGCAAAGCCGCCACCGGCCTGGTCGAAAATGGCGCCCATGGCCATTTTGTTGAGCGTGGTTTGGGCCAATGCCAATGCTTGTTGATTGTTATCCAGGAAGTATGTCTGCAACAGGTATTCTACCAACGGTGGGTTCGGAAATTTTATCGTTCCCTTAATGCCACCGTTGGTACTGTCCAGCGCGGCGACTATGTTGCGGAAGGTTTGCCTGCTGCCGTTTTGTGTGCGCCGGTCCTGTTGATTGCTATCCACCTGCAACAACGATGCCTGCCTGTCGGCAATACCGTTAGCAATACCCTGCGCCTGTAGCAGCACCGTACTATATTTAGTTTTGTAGGCTGTACTTATTTGGGTAAGCAAGCTCATCCAGCGCTGTTTTTCATAGTAAGTGCCTGCAAAGAAAGGGCGGCCATCCGGCAACGCAAAAGCATGCAGCGGCCATCCCGCACTCCCGGTGAGTAATTCAGCCGCATCTGTATAACGGGCATCAATATCCGGTCTTTCTTCACGATCAACTTTTACGCAAATAAAATTTTCATTCATTAGCCTTGCCACTGCGGTGTCTGTATAAGATTCTTGCTGCATAACATGGCACCAGTGACAGGCCGAGTAGCCGATGCTGATGAGCAATGGTTTGTGGGTGGATTGCGCCAGCTGCAAAGCTTCATCGCCCCATTCATACCAGTTGACAGGGTCTTTGGCATGTGCCTGCAGGTAGGGACTTGCCGCATCAACCAGCTTGTTTGGCTGCTTGGTATGACAGGCCATAGCAAAGAGCGCCAGCAGCAGTGTAACTGAATATATTTTTATGGGGATGGCGCGCAATCCGTTGTTATTTATTTTGAAGTATTGAATAGTCGCAAAGAATCGTTATTGGCGGATACTACTATTGCCCAGCCGTTTTGCCGCGTAATGGCCTGCATGTCTTTTACATTGTAGGGTACAAAAAATCCGCTTTCGCCGGGCTTAGTGGCTGAAAAATTCCATTGACCGCGTCCTTTTAGAAAGAGCCCGGGCGAAGCATCGGCGGGGGTGGTTTCTACCTCCACATCAAACTTATTGCCTGATAGCAGCAGATCCTTGATACCGTCTTTGTCAAAATCCTGCACCAGTATACCGTTGATGGTAGACAACTGTGCTTCTACCGGCAATTTCTTTATGCTGAACTTGCCGCCTTCATTGATGAGCAGCACGCTGGAAAAAATTTTGGCCTTGCAGTGTAAGGCCGTTTCTATATCCTTACCAAGAATGGTTTTTAAATCTGTTTCCGCAAAAGAAAGGAAGCTCGGAAATTTCTTGGTAATAAACTGGCATTGCTGCGAGGTACATTCCCTGCCCCTTACCGGCACTTGCACATCACCGTTATATTTTGCCAGGAAGATATCGTTGGTGCCATTGTTGTCGAAGTCCTTGGCATACACTTCAAACGGTTTTTCTGCAGAAGCCCTGAACTTATAGTTTTCGCCCAGGTTGCCGGCAATGAGATCAAGATCGCCGTCGCCATCAATATCATCCGCTACCAGTTTGTTCCACCAGCCCTCTGTATTTTGCAAACCGTAGGCCTGGCCATTCTCTGTAAATTGGCCGTTGTTGTATTCATAGACCCTTATGGGCGTCCACTCACCTGCCACTATTAGCACTGGTTTTTTATTATTGCCGATGGCTGCCCACACGGCACTGTTTACCATGCCGGCGCTGGCCAGTGCGGGCGCCAGCTGCATTGTTTTATCTACCAGTTTTCCATTTTCATTTACCAGTAGATAGCTGCGGGGAGATTGCGGGTAACCATGGGGCATTACCTGGCCACCACGGAAAATATCGAGGTCGCCGTCTCCGTCAAAATCAAAGGGCAATACGCAGGAACCACTGCTGCTGGTGCTGAGGTATTCTGCCGAAGCAAAATTTCCCTTTCCATCATTGCGGTATAAGCGGTCTTTATACATAGGTGATCCATCATTGAACTGGCTCCCCCCGCTTACCACGTAAAGATCAGGGTCACCGTCTTTGTCTGCATCAAAGAAACAGGTGCCAATATCTTCATAGGCCTTGTCTTTTTCAAAGGCAGGGTTTTGGTACACATTGAAACCAGTATTGCTTTGCAGGTAGAGTTTGCCGGGTTGCCCTGCAGCGCCGCCAACAAAAAAATCTTCCAGTCCATCACCATTTACATCAGCCTTGGCTATAAATGGACCGGTTCTTGAAAACATGTGCGGCAGCAATACCTGGTCTGTATATTCATCATAGGTG
>DATJGC010000573.1:0-23128 GCA_035495345.1 Chitinophagaceae bacterium
GCAGATCCTGTACTGCCATATTATTTTCAACTGCCATCGCTGCGGCTGTACCACATGCCTGTCCAAGTGCCATAAATGTAAATTCAATCCTGATTGCACCATACGCAATATGAGAAGCTGATGGGCAGGTTGGTGTGAGTAAGTTTGTACATTCTTCTCTTTTAGGAATGATTGCCCTGTATGATAGTGGCATTGGCCGCCAGTAATCTCCGCCAAAAACAAAACCCTCATTATAAGCAAAGCCATCTTTTACAATTCTCCTGACACTATGCACATCAGCTGGCCAGAATGATATAGCCACGGGATCGTCTACGGGTATAGGATCTTTCTTTCGTACATGCTGCTCAGTAATAACATAGTCAGACACCATGCGCCTGGCATCCCGTACATAAAACATGCGGGGGAAGCCATTGTTATCAGTAAATTCATCCCTGGCATATCCCCACGAAGACCATGCTTTTTGCAGTGCGCCATCCAATGCAGCTACCTGCCTGTCATTTGCTAAAAAGTAAAATAGTCCCTGCGTAAATGTTTTGTGATCATCAAGAATAGTTTTGCGAGCCGAATAACTACCACCCGGGTAACCAATATTCATCCCATACAGGTTATGTGACAGGTCGTGCCAGGCGCCAAGATCGGTTTTTCCATTAGGGATATTTGCATAGGGCTCGTACAATTTCCCGCCGGCTTTAAGGTATCTCAGGTAGATTTCATATAAAGCCGGGTTATAACCTGGAGGCTTATAAAATGGAATTTTGTTACTGTCGTTTTGCGTTAAACAAACCCTGAAACAATATGCCTGTACATGCTTATCGGCGGCACCAGGCTCTCCAAATGGTTCGTCCTGCACAGTGTAAACGAGACCACTGTTGGGATCACCGGGATGCTGAAATGGGTTTACATTCACCTTGAATTGGGCATGATCTGTTTCCGCCCTGATGCCGTTAAGCGTTTCATTATATTGGCTGTTAGCCTCTCTTCCAATAACAGTAGTGATATTAGCGGCAGCCAGCAGATCTCCTTCCATGCTGGCATCAATAAATACTTTTGCTCTAAACACTATACCACTGCTAGTTTTTATCTCCACAATAGAAGTACCGTTTTTAGTTACAGCATCCTTTGCTTCTGCCAGGCTTGTGTTATAAAACAGATCAATTTTATATTCACTAAGCCACTGTTTAATTACTGTCTCCGCAACCCCTGATTCTGTTTTCCACATTGCTGCATTCTTTTCTTTACGGGCAAGCATTTTGTTAAATGCCGCACCTCGGCCATAAGCCTTCGCTATCCGCCTGTAAAATTCCAGCGCAATTCCACCAACGGCTACACTGTTTTGAAATTCGCTATGATTATCAATATCAGTACTACCAAGGCCCTCAACCACGTTACCGCCAATATGATTTGTTGGTTCCAGCAATGCAACAGATTTCCCCATTCTTGCAACCTGCAGTGCAGCGGCATACCCTCCCGCCGTTCCACCATAAATCAAAACATCGTGTGTTTCCTGCGAATGCAAATGATTAAAGAAGAAAATCAAGACTACCGGTAGTAAACAAAAACGGTATAGCGGAACATTTTTCATACTCAAATTCAATCATTGTATTTAACAGGTATTGCAATTATAAGCTGGGCAACAACAGCATTTGCAGGGTGAAAGACACTAAGCATAGCGGACCTTTACAACAATACTGGTCTTGCCCTGGGTAGTTCATCAATGAGGCATGAGATTATAGCGCCGGATTCTGCAAAAGAAACCGGCGCTCCCTGAACGGGTAGTTAGTAACCAGGATTCTGGTTCAATGCCGGGTTAACGCTAATTTCATTAAGTGGAATTGGATATAACAAATGCTTTGAAGAGGTTGTGATACCAATCGCCTGCATGGCGGCAATATATCGATCCGTTCTGAGCAGGTCCCACCGACGATGACCTTCAAAACATAGCTCCCAGCTTCGTTCCTGTAAAACGGCATCCCTGAATTGCAACTGGTTTAATCCGGCCAGGTCCTGCGGTTGGGCTGTTGCAACTCCGTTTCGGGCACGGGCTCTTACTTTGTTGATGGCCTCGTAAGCTTGCGCAGATGGGCCCCCTGTTTCGTTTAAGGCCTCTGCATACATGAGTAAAACATCTGCATACCTGACCACTAAGAAATTATTGCGGGCAGCATTTGCCCCACAGGCAAGGGGATCCCAGTATTTATCATTATGGGGGCCAGTACGGGAAGCTACTACAGTGCCGTTGGCAATCCTCTTTTCAGTGATAACCGTTACCTCCTTTCTATAGTCTCCGGTAAGGTAAGAGTTTGCATGACGCAGTGTTACCTGGTAGCTGCCACCGGTTAAATTGATTGGGTAACTGAAATAAATCGCAAAGTTTTCCGCCATTGGGCTGCCGTATGCTGGTAGCAGGCAGCTATACTGCACAGAAAAAATATGTTCGGGCCCGTTTTTCTTTTCAGGCAAAAAAACATCCCTGTAATCCGGTACCAGGCTATATATATTTGCATCGATAACTTCTTTGGCTTTGCTTGCTGCTTTTGGCCAATCCTTCTGCGTAAGATATACTTTGGCAAGTATTGATTTAGCAGCGCCCATCGTAGCCCTTCCTATTTCATTGGCTGCTGTAAATTTCACGGGCAGTACCGCTTCTGCATCTTTTAGATCCTGGACAATGAGCTCGTATACTTTATTGACAGGGTCTCGTGGAATCTTAACATTTACAACGTCTGAAGAAATACCCGTAACCAGCGGTACATCTCCAAAGGCCCTCACCAGGTTAAAGTAGGCCAGGGCCCGTAAAAACTTACCTTCTCCAACAATCTGGTCCCGTAACTTTTGATCCATTGCAATGTTTGGGACAAAATATATCAACCTGTTTGCCCGATCAATTAACCCGTAACTGTTTGTGTAAAAACCATCAAAAAGGCCTGATCCACTGTTGAATAAATTTTTATGAATTTCACTCCCGCTCCCATTATCATCCCGTACTTCACATTCATCTCCATTTAAATCTGCCAGGTTTATCATATTCATCCCGTAAATACTTTTCAACCTTCCGTATAAACCATTCAACGCCGAGGTTGCATCTGCCGCAGTTTTAAACGAATTGGATTCTTCCAGGAAACTCAACGGCTTTTCCTGAAGATTTTTTTTACAGGATGCCATTATAAAAAGGCAGCCTGTTAACATAAATATTTTGATGAATTGCATTGTGAAATTTTTTGGTGTTTAGAATGTAAGATTGGCGCCAAACGTAATGGTACGGGCGGCTGGGTATGCATAGGCATCTACCCCGTAACTGGTGTTACTATTAAAATCCGAATTGACTTCGGGATCGTACCCCCTGTATTTCGTAACAGTGAATAAATTTTGCCCGCTGATATATACTCTTGCACTTTTTATGAATTGTATCTTAAGGGGTAACTGGTAACCTAACAATACATTTTTCACCCGCAAAAAGGATCCGTCCTCCAAATAATAGGAGTCTGTACCGGTAGGCCTCCACTGACGAATGGATGGGTTAGTGTTGGATGGTTTATCTGCACGCCACGCATTTTCCACCACGCTTTTTAAAATAGCCGCCGAAGGATCGGAGGTTTCCATAGAACGCCGGGCAAAATTATAAATGCTGTTGCCCTGAACTCCCTGCAGAAATACAGAAAGGTTGAAGCCCTTAAACATAAAATTGTTGGTTAAGCCATAAATAATTTTGGGTATTCCATTTCCAAGAATAGTACGGTCTGTGGCTTCATTAAAAATGCCATCATCATTCAGATCTTTATATTTAATGGCACCAGGCAAATCTCCTGCCCTGGCCCTGGCACCGGCCTTGGTAATTTCATCCTGGGTTTGCCAAATTCCATCAAACACATTTCCATAAAAAGAACCAACGGGTTGGCCTATTCTTACTATTGATGTACTTGTGTTCTGGGTAGAACTTACAAAGAACTCGGTAGCATCATTCAGCTTTAATACCTTGTTGGTATTGAAGGAGATGTTTCCGCTGGTTTTCCATTTGAAAATACCGTTCAGGTTAACAGTGTTTAACCCAATTTCAAATCCACGGTTTTCGAGACTGCCTACATTGCGGGTAACGGAAGTAAAACCAGTAGTTGCCGGAAGTTCTACGCCTAACAATAAATCTTTGGTGGTTTTAATATAATAATCTGCCGTTACCTGAATACGATTGTTCAGTATTCCTACATCAAGCCCTACATCAAACTGGCCTGTTTTTTCCCATCGCAAATCGGGATTGGCTATTCTTGAAGCCGAGCTGGTTAACACTTCTGTATTTCCAAAATTAGTGCGACCGGTTCCATAGCTTGAAAGTGAATTATACAAACCAATGCCATCATTTCCGGTTATACCGTAACTGATTCTCAATTTTAAATCTCTGATGATTTTATTTTCGTTTAGAAAAGGTTCATCTGAAATCCTCCATGCAAATGCACCGGATGGGAAAAACCCATATTTGTTATTAGCACCAAAACGGGATGAACCATCCATACGCCCTGTTACGGTAAACAGGTACCGATCTTTAAACCGATAGTTTAATCTGCCAAGGTAAGAATTCAACCCCCACTCCTGAATTGAACCAGAAGGAGGCAATGGTTTATTAGCAAGTGCAAGGTTGTTTGATCCTAAACTGTAATTGGGAAAATCCTGCGCTTCAACAGCACTCCTTTCCTCCCTGTTATGCTGGAAAGTAACGCCTGCCACTACATCCACCGCATGGTATTTTGTAGTTTTGCTATACGTTAATGTATTTTCGTTAAGAATGTTCAGGTTGCTGGCCGTACCGTTGCTACCCATACCATTGGCGGTATTACCCAGAAGTGTTTGAGGGGTATAAAAAATATTTCTGCGGTTGGAGAAAACATCAGCCCCCAGGCTAATCCTGGCAGTTAGACCTTTAGCTAAGGAAATATCGCTGAATATATTTCCTATAACCCGGTCAGTAACAGACAGGTTTGTGCTGGTATTTGCAACAGCTACCGGGTTAGCGTAGGAATTAAATCCGGAGCCGGGCCCTACGTTTAGCAATTGGTAATTCCCATTTGCATCAAACACGGGACTGGCAGGTGAAATGGTGGTGGCTAAACCTACCAGACCTGAAAGACCTACTTCACTAACACCGTTATTGTAATTGCGGCTTACGATAAAGTTTGTGCCGATTTTTATCCGATCGTTCACCTTAGCATCCAAATTAAGCCGTGCACTGTATCGTTTAAAATTGGAGGCAATAACAATTCCTTCCTGGTCAAAAAGATTGGCACTTACCATATAGCGTAGTTTATCAGAACCACCATAAAAAGATAATTGGTAGTTCTTGATAGCCGCTGATCGATATATCTCGTCCTGCCAGTCGGTTCCTTTTCCATATTCAGCGGGCTTTAAAGGATAAGCGGAGGAGTTCCCGTAACGTTCCGGAAACCCAAGATTCCGTAATTGCTCGTTTTTAGCGGCAGTATGTTGTTCGGCTGTTACGAGGTCAAGTTTTTTGGTGATTTGCTGTATGCCGTAATACACTTCAAAATCAATGTTCGACTGGCCATCCTTTCCTCTTTTGGTAGTTACCAATACAACGCCATTGGCACCACGTGATCCATAAATAGCGGTTGCTGATGCATCTTTCAGCACTTCAATGGATTCAATATCATTTGGGTTGATAGCTGCTAGTGGATTAGGAAAAGCGGTGGCATTGTTTAGGCCACTGGCCGGCCCCGGGTTACTTACCGGAAACCCGTCTATTACATACAATGGGTCGTTACTGGCAGATATGGAGTTACCTCCTCTCACCCGAACCGTAATTCCTCCACCTGGCGCATTGGAAGCATTGGTAATTTGCACCCCGGAAACCCTTCCCTGTAAGGCCTGGTTGAAGGAGCTGATCGGTTGTTCTTTGAGCTCCGTGGCTCCAATAGAAGATACCGACCCTGTAAGATCACGTTTTTTTACTCTCCCATAACCAAGCACAACTATTTCCTGGCCGCTGTTTATTACGGGTTTCATTTTAATAGCAAGTTGACCTGCTTTTTTTACATTTATTTCCAACACCTCAAAACCCACGTAAGAAAAGACAAGGATGTCTCCCCCTTCCGGCACCCCTATCGAAAAGCTGCCATCGGATTTACTCTTGGTACCTTTTCCGGAGGTTTTCAATACTACAGAAACACCCTCAAGTGGCTTCCCGCCATCATCTGTAATGCGCCCCGATACCGGCATTACATCAGCAACGGATAATGATTGGTTTTGGGAGCTTTTTGCGGTCTTTTCATTGATGGCTATGTACCTGCCGGAAATTACATAAGTAAATAACTGATCCTCATTAAATATAAGATTCAGCACCGTCACCAAGTCGGCTTTTACCACATTCAAATTGATAAACTTCATTCTTTCAGCCTGCTCTTTGGCGTAAATAAAAGTGTAGCCCGTTTGTTTTTCTACTTCGTTAAAAACCTGTAAAGGGGGTGCATTTTTGACTGAAAGGGAAACAACCTGTCCGAATGATTTGGCATCTGCATGAAGACAAGCGATCGTTAATAGAATGGCAGTTAATTTCATAATCAAAAATGTTTTGATTAATAGCTTTCTCCTGCAAGGAAAAAACCTTACAACAGCATTTTTTTGCATAGTTTTGCAATCGTTTTAGTTAATAAATAAAAAGTCCTGAGAATGGCTTTTAAGCGTTAATTAAAAAGTTCCGCTCCGTCTGATCCACGGGGCGGGTTTGTTTATAGGATTCAGCGATTTATTTTGTGACTATTATCTTTTTATTCTCAATTTTAAAATGCACCAGCTTGGTTAGTTCCAGTTTCTCGAGGAAGCCGGATACATTGACTTGCCTTGATATTTTAGCGACAAACCTGTAAGGAATTGTGTCCCGGTATTCTATGTTCACATCGTAATATTTTTCTACCTGCCGCATGATGGTTTGGATATCCGATCCGTTAAAAATAAATTTTTCATTTTTCCAGGCCATCACCTCATCCAGGTCTACTGATCCATATAACTGTTGCTTATTTTCTGCTAGACGCAATTGCTGTCCGGGTTTTAAAAAACGGTTCTGATCATCCATTTCAACGGCTACGGACCCCTCCAGTAGCGTTACCTTAATATCTTTTTCATCAGGGTATGTATTTACATTGAAATGGGTGCCAAGAACTTTTACCTTCATATGATCGTGCGATACATAAAAAGGCATGTCCGGATTTTTAGCGACCTCAAAATAGGCCTCGCCCGTTATGGTTACTGCCCTTTCCTTACCCGTAAAGACGGTAGGATAGGTGATAGAGGACGCTGCATTCAGCCATACCATACTTCCATCTGAAAGTGCCAATTGCACTGGTTTGCTACCTCTTGGCAGGCTTAATGTATTTAAAGTTGCCAATCCGGCGGAAACACCTTTATAAACAATTTCACCCCGGGAGTTTTTGATGATATCTACTTTACCCTGCGAAGCGATGATACCATTTCCAGCCTTGTCTAAATAAATTTTTGTGCCGTCCGAAAGCGACAAAACGGCCTTACTCCGCTCAGGAGGGGCAATATCATTTCCTTTATTGGGCTCATTTACTGCTGAGTCGGCTCTTCCAGGTATAGCAGGTTTGTCAAGCATATAGTACACAATTCCAGACAGCATTGCGATGAGGATTGCCGCGGCCGCAGTTAATCTGAAGTAAATCCTAAATCGAGAGGGAATTGACTGGTTGTTTGCTGGGATAGCTGTTGTGAATGGCCCAGTCCCAAGTTTTTGCTGAATACCCGCCCATATCTTTTGAATATCCGGATCATCTTCTTCGCTCAAATCAGTATTGCTTATCAGGTCCCAGTTTTCCTTCATCCATCGAAGCACGAGAAGATCATTGTCAGGATCTGATAAATATTGCAAAGCAAGCTCACGCTCCGCACTAGTAGCAGTGTTTAGAAAAAATTTTTCCAGAAGTTCTTTGTACATAGCAAACAATCTTACTTCAGAACAATTACGTAAGATTTGGCCCGAACCCCTATCCTCTTAAACAAAATATGGAAAAATAATCAGCAGGCCCAGCCATTCAGCACCAGCAAAGGACGCTCGGAGCGTTGCTAAAGCGGCCGTCATTTGATTTTCAACCGTTTTTAAAGAGATGCCGAGTTGTTCCGCAATCTCTTTGTTAGACAGCCCCTGGTGTCTGCTTAGCAAGAATATCTCTTTTCTTTTTGGGGGAAGCAATAGTAAAGCCTTGTGATACACAGATTCAATATCATGCCGGTTTAGTAACTCATCTGAAAAAGCAGTACCAACAAAAATATCATCCATGCCCATACACTCTGTGCTCCTGCTTAATTTCGTGGCATTTTTCCGGTAATAATCAATGATCATTCTTGAAGCAATCGTGAAAATAAATCCCTCAAAAGATTTATTAACATCAATGGTGGCTCTCCTCTCCCAGATTTTTATGAATACTTCCTGTGTTAGATCCTCAGCCTGAGGCTTTAGTTGTAGGTGCCTGTAAATAAAATGGTAAACCTTTTTTGCAAATAGCTTGAAAATATGCTGAAAAGCATTTTCATCACCATTCACAAATTGCGCAAGCAGGTCAGTCTCTAATTTCATTTAAGCAAACATTCTTCGGCAACAAATTAAGTGATTATTTATGACACAAACGACTTTGGTATTCGTATGATTTTGTTGACATCAACGGCGCTAACCATTCTTGCTATCTATATTTTCCAGTTTTATTGATTCCTTACCCAGCAGTTAATGTAGCAATAACCGCCGCTATAATGGCCTTGTAGCGAACGTTTACGCGGCCTGGTTTGTAACAGGTGCGCGGGTGTTGGCAAGTGCTGCATATGACCAAAGTGCAAATAATGCCGCCCGTACACGCAGGTTGTAATTGGGTTGCTTACGCCTCCGCCTGCCAAACAATTTGCGTTAACTCCTTGACAAAATCTCTTGAAAATCTAACACTATTTCTTTTTCTTGGTGGGTTTATAGATGCTGGTTGCCGGAAGTTAAAGCCAATATTTTGTTCCGATTTGTTAATATATTGTGCAGAATAGTGGCACGAACGCTTTATATGATGAGATATTAAATTAGGCAATTAATTGTTTTTTTATCTCGAAAAAAGAGACTGAAGGAATGGTACTTGTTCTTTTGAATTGTGAACAACAAAGCGTCGCTTAAAAACTTTTACAAGCCAGCTTTTCTGGCAAAAAAGGCAAATGCAAACCATGAAGTCTCAAGAACAACAAATGAAAACAGGTGAAAAACCGCCCCATTATGAAACAAACATGCTCACTTGTCTTTTTCATACTCTTTCTTCGGATTGGTTTACAAGCACAAATACCTCATACTGATGCTTCAGCCTTTGGATTTCAACCCGAAGCGAGTGGTATCGACAATAGTATAGCGCTCCAAAAAGCGGTTGATCAAGGCGGTACCATAACCATCAGTAAACCTGGTACCTATAAACTCGCTGGTACAGTCTATATCAGTAGCAATACCACGCTTGATTTTGGGAATAATATCTTCCTCAAAAAAGTAAATGAAAAAGGTACATTCACTCACGTGTTCCTCAATAAAGGTGCCTTGTCCAAAACCTATGACCGAAATATTGTAATTAAAGGTCTAAACATTATCGTCAATGCAATAGATGTCCGCAAGTTTGCAGAGGTCTATGGGCTTCATGGGCAACTGGCCTTTTTTTATGTGAGAGATTTAAAAATTGAGCGTTTTCGTTGTCTTGATCTGGGTAATAGCCAATATGGTATTCAAGTTTGCACATTTGAAGATCTGATGATTGACGATGTTATCATCAAAGGCCAGAAAGATGGCGTTCATTTAGGTCGGGGAAAACGTTTCACGATTAAAAATGGTGTATTTCAAACTTTCGATGATGCAATCGCCTTAAATGCTCATGATTATTCAACGGGTAACCCGGAATTGGGTTGGATTGAAAATGGCGTAATTGAGAACTGCCATGACCTGAACGCTGAAACTACTACAGGCTATTTTTGCAGGATATTGGCAGGTGCCTGGACAGACTGGAAAGCAGGCATGGAAGTACAACAATCTGATGCCGTTGTATCGGACGGAAAATTGTACCGAGTTCAAGCTAAACCTGATGGTACAAAATTCATTTCAAAAACGCCTCCAACCCACGAAAAGGGTGTTCAAATGATTGATGGAATAAATTGGGGTCTTGTTCAAAGTGATGTTATTTATACCGCTGGCGTGCGCAATGTCATTTTCAAAAATATTTTCCTTGAAAAGCCCCGTATCGGACTCTCCATCCATTTCGACAATGATAAATATAGTCGCTCATATTATCCTACAGCTTCTATTCCTTTGCAGGAGAATTTGAGTTTCGAGAATATTCGTGTTTTGCATGATAAGACTATTCCGTTATTGATGATTGCTACACCGATAAATCTGGTATCGATTAGCAATTCAAATTTTAGAAATAACGGCATCCAGTTCATTAGCAACAATGCGATGACTGACTATCTTCCAACGCATATCAATATTTACGGGTGTTCGTTTAGTAACAACGGGGCATTTGAATTACTGAACAATTTTGTAGATGGAAAAAAAATATACCTGAAGACTTTTGGTAATGTAGAATTGTGTGAGAATTTTTCGGCAAAGGTAAATGTGGGTAAAGGTTATTTGATAATGGATTCAGATTTAACAGGACTTAAAAAATAAATAAAAAAATAAGCCAACGATCTTAACAATCTACGGATAAAGACCTTTTTAATAACAATAAGAAAATTAAGGGCCATTCAGTATAAAGACAATCTTAAGGTGTTCTCAGGACGACCAGATTCGAACCAACTACCCTCCCCACTCCTCATCGGGATGCGCCTACGAATTATTAGAATGAAAAAAGGCAGCGGAAATGCTGCCCTTAGTTGTTGTTGGGAGAACCGGACAATCTTTGAACTTATGACTCGAAGATTGGGTGATGTTATAGTTTTTTGGAAATAAAACTGGCATTTATCGGACCTCAACGATGTGTCATTTTCAATGCTTACTCATACCATCATTTCTCTTTGGTATCAGCGATTTAAAGGACGGGACTATTTCTTCCTACAAAAAGTTGATAAGCGAACCTATTAATTAAAGATGACTTGATACGATACAAAGTGCTTTTCGCCTTTTCTTACTGTATATGCTACAATAGAGGAATGCTCACCCGATGCAGCTATGACAGGATAACTAGCCTGGTAATCATTTGGCGTAATAAATTCCTTGCCCTCGCTTTTTCCGTCTGCACTTCTTCGCTGAATACCGATTTGCTTACTTACTTTATTATCTACCGCACGTGTTTCATCCCATGCTATTAATAGTTCTCCACTCGCTAAAGAAGTAAGCTGGGGGTGAGACCCTAGAGCACTAATGCTATCATGCATCACAAAGCTTTTTCCATTGTCGGATGATTTTGTATAAAAGCAACCCCTGTTTTTCCCTCCAGTAAACCAGGCAAAATGGATCCCATTATTGTTTTCGGTCATTGCGGGCCCGGTATGCGGACAACCGTTAATTACCCAATTATCTTCACTTATTCTTTTGGGCGCAGAAAAGGCTTTGCCGCCATCGGTAGAAACAATATGTACCATGTCCCTGATGCTATCCTGTATTATACCTCTAAACAGGGCATGAATATTTCCTTTTTTATCAACGTATAAATCAGTACGGCAACATTGGCAACATGGCTGGCTAATAAGTTTTCCGCCTTCAAATCCTTTGATGCCATTAGTGCTGGCAAAGTATAGGGCAGAACCCTCTTTGCTGGTTGACTTGCGATTGTCTAGCCAAATTATTCCCACCTCTCCATTGGGCAACAGGTTCACATCATAATAGCGCTGATCATGGCTGGCAGTATCACTCACCAAAGGTCTTGCAATCGTCCAGTTCTTGCCTTCATCAAAGGATTGGGTATAAAACACCTGGCCTGCGTATTTGTTATTGGGATTTCGATTTGATGCGCCCCATAAAGCAATAATTTCCCCTGAAGGCTTGAAAATGATCTTGGGAAGGTTTTCTCCGTGGGGCTGAATGTTATCACTATTGGGTATTACCTTGGGAGATGAAAATGTTTTTCCATCCATGCTGGTGGCGTAACAAAATGCTGTTGTGCTATCATTGATAATTCTTACCCAACTCAGCACCGTATGGCCTTTGCTGTCTTTCGTCAGGTACGGACATTCAGCCGAACTTGCATCTATCTGCACCGCTTGCCCTGCGGATATCAATGTCTTGGGCTTGTTGTCATTGCAAGCCATCAAACTAAAAGAAAGTATGGTAATAATTATCATCCGTTTCATTGTTTCTTTTTAAAGGAGTTTCCAAAATCATACGATAGACCAATATTAAAATTCCTTGGTTCAGCCAATTGGTAGCTATAGCCAGAAGAACTTTTTGAAGTAATGTAGGAGTAATAGTTGTCCGTTGCATTGAGTACATTAAGCCAAACCTCAAATGCTTTAAACTGGTAACCGATCCGTACGTTCAAGGTATTGTAACCATCATATTTGCTGCTGTTCTGCGGATCAACGTAATAGCTCCCCACATGTTGAAGTTCTGCATTAATGCGTAAGCCTTTTATAAAGGATGGCCGATACCATATCTCTGCATTGTATATCCAATTTGGCGCATTGCTCATGTCATTGCCATCGTATTTTGCCCCTTTCTCCACGTAGCTTACAAATTCATGTTTGCTATATGCACCACTCACCCTGAGAGAAATATCTTTTATGGGGGAAGCATTCAGCCCAAACTCAATTCCTCTGTGCAGTGTTCTTCCCGCATTTTGGTTTGAAAATGTACCATCATCCAGTTTTACTGAGATCACTTCGTTGGTTCCTCTTAGCCGGTAGGCACTTATATCAGCGGATAAGTGGCTTTTGATGATTTCAACCCAACCGCCCACTTCATAGTTGTAAAAAATTGAAGGACGCAGGTTTGGCACTTTTACCCCTGTATACAGTTCTGTTACCTGCGGCGGCACAAAACCTTCGCTGTAATTGGCGTAGATACCTGTACGATTAGAGAAATTATAGGTAAACCCAAGTTTAGGACTTATTCTGCTAAAGTTGTTAATAGTGTCGGGTGAACCGCTGAAAGCAGACGGTTTTAAATGATTGCGAAACCCATAATGAAAATAATCATAACGGAGTGACGCTACAACGCGAAGCTTTGCCAAAGGATTAAATTCAAAGCTGGTAAAGGCAGCGTAGTTATTGAGTTTTGTTGCATAATCTGTGAGCGTACTGTCCATGCTTTGATAGCTCACATACTTCTTACTAACCGTATCCTTCTTAATCCGGATGTAGTTTGCAGTATAGGTAGACGGGCTTAGATCAACATTCAGTCCGCCAATAACGACGGCTCTTTTCCAGTTCAGGTGTTGGCGGTGCTGTGCAATGAAAGAATAAGAATTAAAACCATTTTCATTGATCTCACCGTGTGCCAAATCTCTCCTTCCTGCGAAGCTTCCATTTACTTTTCGGTAATCATCCCTGACCCGGTAAGCAGGATTCTGACCAATGATATTGTCTCTATACAATGCGGTAATGGTTGTCTTGCTCTTATCGTTCCATATATGTGTCAGCGTTGAGTGATATCGAAGGGCATCTACTTTACGATAGGTAAATGTTTGCAAGTTTTTAAATGTACGGCTTGCAAACATGGCACTATCAATACCGCCAGACATATCGCTGTAATAGTTGAGGTATGTTAGGCTACTGGAGAGCGTGGTTTTATCAGAGAAGCGATAGTCAACTCTTGTTGTAAAAGTTCCTTTATGAAAATCACTGTACTCTAAAAAGCCGTTTCTTTTATCAGCATAATAACCACTGACTACAACACCCCACTTGCCTTTGGAGAAACTGCTGATGAGGTCTGCCCTTTTGTACCCAACATTATTACCCTGCGCAGAGAGCTTTAAAACGGGCACCGCGGAAGGAGCGGCCGAAATAAAATTAACCACTCCTCCAATGGCTTCACTTCCGTAAAGAGATGACGAGGGGCCCTTGATTACTTCAATTGATTTGGTGGCTGCCATATTCATTTCAAGTAAAGCATTATGGTTGTATAAGCCGGAGGTACGAATGGGAATACCGTCTTCCAAATACAAAAACAAACTTTTCGTGGTCATGGGTTGGCGAATACTCATTTGGTGTTGTTCATTACCGAGGCTTACCATATTGACGCCACTAACTTTGTTGAGTACCTGGTCAACCATTGTGGGCTTGGCATCCTGGATGGTTTTGCTGCTAATGGTGGTAATGGCAACGGGTGCTTCAGAGCGCTTTTGTCCTTCCCCCCGGTTGGCGGTCAGTACTACCTCCTGAAGTTGAGAAGCAACAGAATTTAGTGAAATAACATAGTCTTTGTCAGACACTAAAAATTGCTGCGCGGTATATCCAACAGAACTGACGGAGAGTGCCTGACAATCTGTGTACTTCATTTCAAACTCGCCAGAAAAATTAGTGGTACAGCCGCAGTTGCAGCCTTCTTTAATGCAATGAATCGTTGCCCCGCCGATGGGTTCTTTGGTAGTAGCGTCTACAACTTTCCCTTTTATTATCTTTTGTGCATGTGATCCAAATCCTGGTAAAATGAGAATAGCCAGGAAAAGGGTTCTATAAAAACTTAACATAATACCCTGTTGGTTTATTTAATCAATATGCAAATACAGTCAGCCCGTCCTCTTATAAGTTGACGGAATGAATGGACTAGCTTTTTTGTTTAGTGAATTGATTAAACAAGCCCCGGCGGATGGAAAATGTCGGGGTAAAATCCTGTAGAAAATGGAAAGTGATAAAAAGAAAATATTGGCTGGAGCGTACTAAAGTCAGCAAAAACAAAGCTGGTGAAAAAGGATTTAGAGGAAACTATTTCAATTTTATGGCTGTTTTTTCTTTCGGGGGCCTGCTGCTCTTTTTTCTCCTCTTCTTTAAGTTTTTTCATCATCTGGCACTTTCCGTTGCAGTGCATCATCGGACGTGCTTTGTTTTCGCAGTTTTTAGCAAAAGCTGCAGTATTGGTATAATAATCCAGCACAATAACAGCCTGGTTAAAAATCTGGGCTGAAAACGCGACTATCAGGAATATGGCTATTATTTGCCGAAACATAAAGAGACGCAAAGGTATATATTCAAAAATTGTTGTCGGGACGACCAGATTCAAACCAGCGACCCTCCCGACTCCTCGTCGGGATGCGCTACTGGTACGCCTAATAATTAAGAAAATGAAAAAAGGCAGCTGAAATGCTGCCTTTAGTTGGTGTCGGGACGACTAGATTCGAACTAGCGACCCTCCCGACTCCTCGTCGGGATGCGCACTCTTTCTCTGGATGTGTGGGTTCAATGAAAAAAGCCTCACTAAAAAGTGAAGCTTTTGTTGTCGGGACGACTAGATTCGAACTAGCGACCCCTTGCACCCCATGCAAGTGCGCTACCGGGCTGCGCTACGTCCCGAACAATAGAAATTATAGCCTTTCGGCCATTCCGGGGTTGCAAATGTAAGTGATTCTTTCAAATTCTGAAATTCAAAAACAACCATTATCTTCGCACAACTCATTTACAATGAAGTTTCTACTAAAACAGGTTCTTATTACTGACCCGCATTCGCCGTATCACCGTTCCCGCAAAGACATTCTCATTGTAGACGGCACCATCGATACCATTGCAGACAATATTTTATCAGAAGCTGATCAAACCCTTGCCCTTGAAGGCCTGAGCGTTTCGCCCGGATGGGCAGATGTGTTTGCCAATTTTGCTGACCCCGGCTATGAACACAAAGAAACCCTGCAAACCGGCGCCGCCGCCGCTGCCGCAGGTGGTTTTACCTCCGTTTTTGTGGTTCCCAATACCCGGCCTGTAATAGATGCAAAATCGCAGGTAGAATACATTGTACAACAGTCTAAACAACTGCCGGTACAGATCATTCCGCTCGGCGCCATTACAAAAAATGCCGCCGGAAAAGAACTGGCCGAAATGTATGATATGAATAACAGCGGCGCCATCGCCTTCAGTGATGGCCTGCAACCCATACAGGCTGCCGGCATTCTCTTAAAGGCCCTTCAATATACCCGCGCCTTTAACGGTGTACTGGTGCAGGTGCCGGATGATACCAGCATCGCCCCGCATGGCCTTATCAACGAAGGACTGGTCTCTACCCGCCTCGGACTGCCCGGTAAACCGATGATGGCAGAAGAACTGATGGTGGCACGCGACATTAAACTGGCGCGCTATGCAGATGCTAAACTGCATTTTACCGGCGTCAGCTCGCCAAAATCACTTGAATACATCAAACGTGCAAAAGCAGGCGGAATAAAAATTACCTGTTCCGTAACGCCCTATCACATGGTGTTTTGCGATGAAGATCTCTACTCATACGACACTAACCTGAAGGTAAATCCTCCCCTGCGCACCCGTGAAGACATGATGTTGCTGCGCGAAGCCGTAGCAGATGGTACCGTAGATTGCATTGCCTCTCACCATATGCCGCAGGATTGGGATAATAAAACCTGTGAGTTTGAATACGCCAAGAACGGTATGATTGGTTTGCAAACCTGTTACAGCGTGGTGAAGAAAGCACTCCCCGCGGTAAGTGAAGAACGTTGGGTAGAACTGCTGAGCCTTCGGCCCCGGCAGATTTTTGGTTTGCCCCTGCCGCAGGTAAAAGAAAAGGAAATAGCCAACCTGACCCTGTTTCAGCCCACAGCGCAATATGTTTTCCGCAAAGAAGATATTAAGTCGAGGTCGTTTAACTCGCCTTTTATAGGCACCGCCTTTACCGGCAGGGTTTCCGGCATTGTCAACGCCTCCACCCTGCTGCTGAATAATTGGTAATATGGAAAGAAAGATCACCTCACACGTTACAAAAGCCTTGATCATTTCCGGCCTGCTGCTGGTGCTGGACCTGTTTTTGCAAAAACAGTATCAGCCCCTGCCCGATGGAACAAGGTATATGGTGCGGTTGGTACTGGTATTCATTGGCGTGCTGGCAGGAGGTATACTTTTCAGCCGGCAGTCCGGCGGAAACAGAAGCTTTTCAGAAGTATTTTCGCACGGCTTTAAAACCACGGCGGCCATCGCTTTTTTGATGGCCTTGTACACGTTCATTGCCGTAAAATATATTGATCCGCCGCCCAGTGCTGCAGACATGGAAACTGCCATTAAATCTTACGAACAGCAGGGCAATGCACTGCACGAAGAAGCAAAAAAGCTGGCCCAGGAAGCCGCCGCCAGCCGCTGGGTTTTTTATGTGTCAGTGTCTATCTTCGCCACCGTAATTCCGGGCGTGCTGGGCGCTTTGCTGGCCGCAGTGATCACAAAAAAACGCGCATAGAGGTCTGATAAAGGTCTTATCAAACAAAAAGAACAGCAGGATGAACCTTTCGATTGTAATACCACTCATTGATGAAGCAGAATCCCTGCCAGAACTAACGGCATGGATTGAGCGCGTTATGAATGAACAGCAGTACAGTTATGAAATTATCTTTGTAGATGATGGCAGCACCGACAATTCATGGCAGGTGATACAGCAACTGCGTGCTGCTAACCCCCACATAAAAGGTATCAAATTTCAACGCAACTACGGTAAGTCTGCCGGGCTGAATGAAGGCTTCAGGGCCGCCACCGGTGATGTGGTTATTACCATGGATGCAGACATGCAGGACTCGCCCGATGAAATTCCGGAATTGCGCAGGATGATACTCGAAGATAAATTTGACCTGGTAAGCGGCTGGAAAAAAATCCGTCACGATAATACCCTTACCAAGAACATACCCTCCAAGTTTTACAATGGTATGACGCGGCGTTTATCAGGCATCCAGTTGCACGATTTTAATTGCGGTTTAAAAGCCTATCGCAAAAACGTTGTCAAAAGCATCGAAATTTATGGCGATATGCATCGCTATATACCCGTGCTGGCCAAATGGGCAGGGTTTAAAAAAATAGGCGAAAAAGTGGTAGAACACCGCGCACGTAAATATGGCACCACAAAGTTTGGATTAAGTCGCTTCATCAACGGTCCGCTTGATTTGGCTTCCATTATGTTTGTGGGCAAATACGGTAAACGCCCCATGCATTTTTTTGGCAGGTGGGGTTCTATTTGTTTTGGCCTTGGGTTTGCAGTATTTGTTTACATGGTGGTATCAAGGTTGATGCACCCGGAGATTGGGTTAAGCAACCGGCCGCCTTTTTATATTGTACTCACGGCCATGATTATTGGCTCACAGCTTTTTCTTTCCGGCTTTATTGGTGAAATGATAGCACGGTCTGCGCCCAACCGTAATTTTTATTTGGTAGAAGAAAGATTGGAATAAGCGGCGGACTGCTGTTGCTTACTTACAAAGAGCGTCCGCAGCAATAAAATATACAGCCATTGCATAATTACCTCATGATCGTTTACCTCCGCCACCCATTGTTATTTTGATTAGGTCTGTTGTCATACTAGGTCCGGCCCACCCCTACCGCGGGGGCGGCATCACCACGTTTAATGAAAGAATGGCGGATGAATTTCAGCAACAGGGTTACGAGGTTACCATTTATAATTTCACGCTGCAATACCCTTCTTTTCTTTTCCCGGGCAAAACACAATATGCGGATACCCCCGCGCCAGCACATTTAAAAATACTGCGCAAGGTAAATGCTGTAAACCCGCTGAACTGGCTGAAAGTGGGGGCTGAATTATTGCATCGCCGGCCAGACCTGATTGTGGTGCGCTTCTGGATACCACTGATGGGCCCGGCACTGGGCACCATACTGAGAAGGGCCAGGAAGAACAAACATACAAAAGTGATTGCCATTACCGATAATGTGGTGCCGCATGAAAAGCGCCCGGGCGATACAGCCTTCACCCGCTATTTTCTGCAACCCTGCGATGCGTTCATTACCATGAGTGAAAAAGTAATGAATGACCTGCGCCGCTTTGAACCCCATAAACCTGCCATACAGGTAGCGCATCCGCTGTATGATAATTTTGGCGCTGCTGTCAGCAAAGCAGCGGCCCGCAAGCAACTGGGCATTCCTGATGATTTACCAGTGATGCTTTTTTTCGGTTTCATCAGGAAGTATAAAGGACTAGATATTTTGCTGGAAGCCCTGAAGCTTTTAAAGGATAAGGCCGCGCAACTACCCTTTGCCTTGCCCCATCTGCTGGTAGCCGGTGAATATTATGAAGATGAAAAAATATACCAGCAACAAATAGATCAATTGGGCATCCGTGACCTTTTATTGCTGCGCACAGGTTTTATCGCAGACCAGGATGTGAAGAATTATTTTTGCGCAGCAGATGTGGTCATCCAGCCGTATCGAAATGCCACGCAAAGCGGTGTTACGCCCCTGGCCTATCATTTTGAAAAGCCCATGATTGTGACCAATGTAGGCGCCCTGCCAGATTATGTACCCCATGAAAAAGCAGGATTGGTAACAACCCCCACGCCCGCCGGGCTGGCCAATGCTATTGAACAATATTTCAGCAAGGGGGAAGCCTTTTTTCTGCCCGAACTGCAAAAGGAAAAGAAAAAATATTCATGGCAGGTACTCATAAAAGAAATTATATCACTGGCAGTAGTCTCATAAACTAGACGCACAGTCAATTATAAATGTATTTAAACAGCCGCTGGAGTTATGATATATAGAAGTAAGGCGCCATTGCGCATAGGCCTGGCCGGTGGAGGCACCGATGTAAGTCCGTACAGTGATCTCTATGGCGGCGCTATCCTGAATGCTACAGTAAGTCTTTATGCTTACGCCAATATTGAACCCCTGCAGGAAAATGCCATTATTCTGCAGGCGCTGGATAGAAAAGAAGAGAAACGATATGAGTGGGCCAGTAAATTGCCCATAGACGGTACGCTTGATTTGCTGAAAGGTGTTTACAATGCCGTACAGCGTGAATATGGTATGCCGCTGACCGGTTTCAGGTTAAGTACGTTTGTGGATGCGCCGGCAGGCAGTGGCCTCGGTACCTCTTCTACCCTGGTAGTAGCCATATTGGGAGCCTTTGCAGAAATGTTTCGCCTGCCATTGGGCGAGTATGATATTGCCCACATGGCCTACAACATTGAGCGAAATGATCTGCAGATGGCCGGTGGCCGGCAAGACCAGTATGCTGCTACCTTTGGCGGTGTTAACTACATGGAGTTTTATGGCGAAGACAAGGTGATTGTAAACCCGCTGCGCATTAAACAACAGTATCTTTTTGAACTGGAAAATAACCTGCTGCTTTATTATACCTCCACCAGCAGGGAAAGCGCCAAGATTATTGAAAAGCAGAGCCGCAATGTGGTAAACAAACAGGCAAAATCTATAGATGCCATGCACCACCTCAAGCAACAGGCACAAATGATGAAAGAGGCATTGCTGAAAGGAAGACTGCATGAAATTGGCGAGATACTTGATTTTGGTTTTGAACAGAAAAGGCAAATGGCAGAAGGCATCAGCAACAGCCTGATGGAAGAAATGTATGCATGTGCCAAAAAAGCCGGTGCTACCGGTGGTAAAATTTCCGGTGCCGGCGGCGGCGGTTTTATGATCTTCTATTGCCCCGATATCAGTAAATACAAGGTGCAGGATGCATTAAAACAATTTGGCGGTTATTGCCAGACTTATCGCTTTACCGACCACGGACTTACCGGCTGGACTATTTAATTGAGCCCCCGTTAAGCACTAAAAATCTATATTTGCAAGCTGCATGAAACAAATAAAAGACATCATAGAAGAATCCATAGCGGTAAAGCAGGCCCTGTTGGGCAACGATGAAATGTTGCGCCAGCTAGATAAGCTTACCAATGCCACCGTAGACGCCCTGAAAAAAAACCACCGCGTGTATTTTTGCGGTAATGGTGGCAGTGCTGCAGATGCACAACACCTGGCGGCAGAGTTTAGCGGCAGGTTTTACCTGGACAGGGATGCCCTGCCCGCGGAGGCCCTGCATTGCAATACCTCTTACCTTACCGCAGTGGCCAACGACTACAGTTTTGATGTTATCTACGCCCGCCTCGTAAAAGGACTGGCGCATGCAGGCGATGTGCTGATTGGCCTCTCCACTTCCGGCAATTCTACCAATATTGTAAAAGCGTTTGAGGTTGCCCGTGAGAAAGGTGTAATTACAGCAGGCTTTACCGGCGAAGGCGGCGGTAAATTAAAAGCACTTAGTGATTACCTCTTCAGTATACCTTCAAAAAACACCCCGCGTATACAGGAAAGCCATATCATGCTTGGCCATATTTTCTGCCAGCTGGCCGAAGAAAGATATTTTACCCCGGCACCTGAAAAGGGCCTATAACAATTTATGGAAATTAAAGAAGCAATTATTCTTGCCGGAGGCCTGGGTACCAGGCTACGTTCTGTTT
The DNA here is from genome assembly GCA_035495345.1 of Chitinophagaceae bacterium. Lineage (GTDB taxonomy): Bacteria > Bacteroidota > Bacteroidia > Chitinophagales > Chitinophagaceae > JACMLD01. The sequence continues at coordinate 21,357 of DATJGC010000573.1, forward strand.
TGCCAGATACCCCCAAATGCATGGCGCCGGTAAACGGACAACCTTTCCTGCGCTATCTGATAGATTATTACCAGCAGCAAGGCATCACCAGGTTTATTTTTGCGCTTGGCTATAAGCATGAGGTTATCAGCAGCTGGCTGAAACAGCAATACCCTACCCTGAAAATAGACTGCGTCATTGAAAAAGACCCATTGGGTACCGGTGGTGCCATTCAGCTGGCCATGGAAAAAGCAAAGGAAAGCAATGTGCTTATTCTTAATGGCGATACACTCTGCAAGGCCGATGTGGCCACCATGGCCGCCTTTCATAAAAGAAACGGCGCCGCCTGTACGTTGTTGCTAAAACCCATGAAAGATTTTGACCGCTACGGCGTGGTAGAAACGGAGCCCGATGGCCATATAAAAAGCTTCCAGGAAAAGAAACAATATGCGCAGGGTCTTATCAATGCCGGTGTGTACTTACTTAGTACGGGCCGCTTCAGGCAGCAAAAGAGACCTGCTGCTTTCTCCTTTGAAAAAGATTACCTGGAAGTATTTTATTCTGCATTGCCAATATATGGTTGTGTGCAGGATACTTACTTTATTGACATTGGTATACCCGAAGATTATGAACGCGCGCAAAAAGAATTGGCCGCTTCCTGAATCATTGGGTATAACAACAAGCCATTTTCATTTTTCCATCAATCAATCATTATGCTAGACCTGCAGCAGGTAGACAACTCGTGGACACTATTTCTTGATCGTGACGGGGTGCTTAACCACGATAAGGTGGGCAGTTATATTTTTAACAGCATCGAATTCAAATTTTATGATGGTGTTACCGAGGCGCTTAAAAAATGCACCGCACTCTTTGCCCAAATCATTGTCGTTACCAACCAGCGTGGCGTTGGCAGGGGCTTAATGTCTGAACTGGATCTCATGGACATTCACAATAAAATGTTGCGTGAAGTAGAAGCAGCCGGCGGAAGAATAGATGCCATTTATTATGCTACCTCGCTGGATGATGCACACCCGCTCAGGAAACCCCACCCCGGCATGGCGCTGCAGGCAAAAGAAGATTTTCCGGCCATTGATTTTAGCAAATCCATCATGGTAGGCAATAACTTGAGCGATATGGAATTTGGTCGTAATTGCGGCATGCATACCGTCTTCATGCTTACCACGCAGCCTGATCTCGCCCTTCCCCACCCTGCTATAGACCTTGCCTTTAACAGCCTGTTAAAATTTGCCACCGCTTTACCCGGCAAGTAAAATTTAAAGGCCATATCCGCGTTCAAGCAGCAGCCGGCAGTAATCGCCGTTGGCTTATATGCAGGCGCAGCGCTAATCTGCCTGTGAATGAAACGTGAATAAAGCCGGCAGACGGCGGCTTGCACGCTATTATTGTACCTTTGCCTTTTATTGATAGCCCATGAATAAATTGTTTGTCTTTATTGCCTTTGCCTTCTTAAGCCTCACGGCAACGGAAAGCCATGCACAGAAAATGAGTGTGGCAGACCGAAAAATGATGATCAAAAAAGAAGATTCACTACAGGTCTATGCAGACAGTATGATCAATGCAGAAACCGCTGGAAAACGCTTTTTGTCCGACAGCCAGTTTGTTAAAACATTTGTCCGCACGCTGAAGACACCCTATTCATTCGCCTATCGTTTTGACTCATTACCCACCGTGTCTAAATTGTATCCACCCGATAGTTCCTTCCGCATTTTCACCTGGCAGCTGAAGAAAGATGAGTACATGTATTACCAGAAGGGCGCCATACAAATGAAGAC
>DATJGC010000574.1:0-4443 GCA_035495345.1 Chitinophagaceae bacterium
AAAACTAGAAATTATTAATCGGACAGCAATGATTGTGTATCCTTAAGTTTGTAAACTCCGGCTACCTGGCCGGAGTTTTTTATTTTAGTGTTTGCTTTCAGTTATTTTTATCACCTTATAACAGCTAGTATGTCATTACAACAGCCATTGGTAGCAGAGATGGAGTATGAAGCCATCAATACAAGGAAAATGCTTTTGCGGGTACCGGAAGACAAATTCAGTTGGAAGCCACATGAGAAGTCCATGACCATTGGCAGGCTGGCTTCTCATATTGCTGAAATACCGGTATGGGTTAACCGAACCCTGGAGGCGGGCAGTTTCAATTTTGCCAGCCTGCCCGCGGTAAGAAATACCTATGGTGGCACGGAAGCCCTGCTGGCGGTGTACAATGAGCGAATGGCCGCCGCCGTACATCAATTGCAACTGGCCACCGATGAAATGCTGGGCGAGCCCTTTAGCCTGCTGCGTGGTGAACATACCATTGCTACCATGCCCCGGAAGGTGCTTATCCGCAGCTTTGCCATGAACCACCTCATTCATCACCGCGGGCAACTCTCCGTGTATTTACGCCTGCTGGAAGTACCCGTGCCGGGCATGTATGGTCCAAGTGCCGATGAACAATAGAGCAGCATAAAAAAACGATACAGCCTTTGCAGGGCTGTATCGTTTGCATACAATTGTTGTTCCTGTTAGAGAGGCGTTACACGAAGCTCCTTCGGCATTAATTTACATCCTTGCCTTCCTGCAACAGTTTAATCATTCTTTCAAGGTTGGGTTTGTTTACAGCATCTGATTGCGGCAGGGCTTTTTGTGCCAGCTCCAATGCTTTCTTATAATTGCCGATGGCAGAATACGCACGTACCATACCTACATTGGTAGTAAATACGCCGGGGTTTTTATCGTAGTTCATCTTAAATACATCAAAGGCTTCCTTCGGCTTCTTTTGGGCAATCAATGAACGGCCATAACCATGCAGCTCCTGCACGGAAGCAAAGGGCAGCATTTTTTTCATAAGCGCATCTGCTTCAGCAGTGCGGTTTAATTTCATTAGCAGTTGTGCCTTTGTGCTGGCTGCCTGGAAGCTTTGAGAACCGCCAAAGGTAACGGCGGTGGCAGAATCACTCCAAAGAAGTGCCTCCTCCGTATTTACATTCCGCTGCAGGCACCATTGAGCGGCCTGGTCCCAGGGCTCCCAGTTAAAACCGGTTTGTGTGCGCAACTGTCGTCTGAAAGAGGCCAGTTGTTCATTTACGTAGTCTACTTCCACTTTAAAGGGAATCACTAGTTTTTCCCATTCCAATGCAATGGTGGCGCTGTTTTCCGTTTCATTGTAAAAACTATAGCGCAGCCATTCAACACTTTTATCTGCCGGCACCGGCTTTACTTTTACACGCAGCACATCTTCTTTATCATTGTAAAAGAAACTGCCCCACGAGGTACTGTTAGAAGAAAAAATAAGCGTGCACTCAGCGGGGTCATAGGCAATGAAAAAACCATACTTGCCCGCGCGCAGCGGTTGCCCTTCAATCTTTACATCTGTAGAAAATTCAATGGTGGTATTTTCATTGGCACCGGCCCGCCAGGGTGCCGCCTTTGAAGAACCAAAGCCCTGGTCTATAAAACCCACCGGTACCAGCTTGCCCCAAATCTGTCCCTCGCGGCCCTTTACACCCGGCCGATCATAATGAATGGTGATATCGGTAAGTCCTATCCGCTCACTAACGCCTGCTTTTTTATTTCCACCACTGGCCAATGTTACCAGTTGGGCAGCAGCAGTGCCGGCAAAGAAAATGCTCATGAGTATTGCCATGCAATACGGCAAAAAATGTTTTTTCATAACAGCAAATTTTGGTTTAGATAATTGTTGGTGGAAGCTACAGTATAATACAGGCGCTTTGCCACTGAATTATACCAATGTAAAAATGCAGGGATGAAAGGAAGCTTTCTTTGTACCAATGCAATAACTTCTCAAGCCATCAACGCTGCTCAACATGCTTTAACAAAAGCTATAGCAAAATGCGCTTAGAGTTGGTTTAGCTGAAAGGTTTAATAAGGAACACACAAATTTTTTAACGCGTTGATCTTTACGTTTCTATAACAGTTTTAAGAGAACGTGGTACTTGATTTGAATTACTACGGTTAAAATTACAGATATGAAAAAAATACTTTTACTCAGCACATTGGTAGCCGGTGTTCTTTTTATAAGTAAGCCCGCAGCTGCGCAAGTGAGCGTGAGTGTTAACGTGGGTACGCAACCTGCCTGGGGCCCTGCAGGATATGATTACGCAGAAAACTATTACCTGCCCGAAGTAGAAGCTTACTACTCCGTGCCACGCCGCCAGTTTGTATACTTCGATGCCGGCAACTGGGTCTATGCTTCTTCACTGCCTGCGCGTTGCGGCAACTATGATCTCTATAGCGGTTATAAAGTAGTGATCAATGAACGTACACCCTGGATGCATTTTAACAACCACCGTGCGCAATACGCTTCATACCGTTACAGGCGTGGACAGGTAGTTATCAGAGACCGTGGTTATTATGGTCGCCCCCAATATGATAACCGTGGCTGGGACCGTAACCGTGGCTACGACAACCGCGATTTTGACCGCGGCCGTGGAAGAGGACGTGATAATGATCGTTTTGAAAGGCACGACAATGGCCGCAGGCACAATGACGACCGTGATAACCGCGGCCATGGCAGGGGCAGATGGTAAACAAGCATTTACTCCGTACTATATACTACCCGTTGCAATGGCAGCGGGTATTTTTTTTGGTAAGATGGCTACGCACTCCAATGCAAGGGTGCAGCACTTCAATGCGTATCTCAGCTGCTTTGTACAAACCGTGGGTGTTGGTTGCAACAGTGGTTGTATTTTTACAAAACCCTTTACACCATTATTGCAGCCCCGTTCATGAAAAAAATAAATACCTGCGGCCTTCTACTCTTCAGTACAATAGTTATGATGCAACCCCTATTGGCCAACACCCCAAATGATACATTGCCCGGCGTTTACCTACTGCGCGGCGTAATGGAAACCGCTTCCGTTTTTGAATTAAAGCCTGACAGCAGTTTTGAATTTTTCTTTTCGCAGGGCGCGCTTGACCGTGGCGGCCGCGGTCGGTGGACGGTGAAAGATGGAAAGCTGCTGCTCAACAGTATTGATCCCCGTCCACCCAAAGACTACGCGCTGGTAAGCAGCAAAACAATACCCGGTGCGTTAACGGTAATAAAAATGGTGGATAAGAATAGCATGATACTCTCTTATTCTGATATTACGCTGCATACCCCCAATGGCCCGCTGCAGGCATCTACCAATAGCAGGGGAGAGGTGGTATTCAAAAGTAAAAACGCAACGGCCATTGAATTGCTTTTCCGGCTTTGCCCTGATCGTTCTTCTTCATTTAGCGTAAGCCCTGGCCATAACTATTTTGAGTTCAGGCTGGAGCCATGGATTGCAGACGTATTCTTTAACAATTTTGAGCTACAGATCAGTAACAACATGCTTACCGGCCAGCATCCCTTGTTACAGGGTACCGATTTTACGTATGAAAAAGAAAGCGCCCAATAGCAAAAGATTGATCTTGCAAGTATGAGTAGTAGCGCAATATTCATTGCAGGCAATTGATAGTAATTTCTCCTGGTTAATCTGCTTTATAGTTATACACGCGCCGGTGAATTTCTTCCTGCAGGATGTTGAACTGCGTGGCTGCTAACGTATCACCATAATACAGCAGGCTCATGGGTAGCGGCGGGTAATTTGCTGCATATGGCGGCTGAAAATAATCTTCCTCAAAAACGCGAAAGCCAAGTCGCTGGTAAAAGTCCATCCGCCGTTGGGCAAGGGCTGATTGCGCTGCTGGTTCTGTTTCAAGCACAATATTTTTAAAAGTTTGCATGGCAGCACGCATGGCCTTGCCGCCGATACCAGCGTTGCGCATAGCGGGTACAATGGCAAAATACTCTATCAGGTAAAAGCTACTGAGTGGCCACGCAAAAAGAAAACCCGCAAAGGCCTCCTCCCAAAATACCAGGTACAGCGCAATGGCCCCATCGCGCAGCAACAATACTTGATCTGGCCAGGGACGGCGTTCATACAAAGGAAAAGACGCATGGTAAAGATCATGAACTTCCTGCGGTACCTCCGCGCCGGCCGTCAAAAGCTTCAACTGCATGTTTAAAAATAACGAAAGCCAGAGAAATTCAATGGGCGCTAGAGAGGATGGCAAAGGGCGCCTTAACGGGTATACACAAAGAGCGCAATATTTTCCGGCGGCAGCTGAAGCTTACCGGGGATATACACATCGCTATAATCCATTTGCAGGCGAAGGCGATTGTGTTTTACGGATTTATTGGCGCGGATAACCTGTGAAAAATGTTTTTTGTACAAGCCCAGCACATACACTTCTGCGTAATACTTACCGGCGGGCAGGTCTTCCAGTAAT
>DATJGC010000575.1:0-2274 GCA_035495345.1 Chitinophagaceae bacterium
ATTGTGCTTACCATGCGCGCATATACCAGCCGGTGGATCTGGCTCTTCTTTTTGTGGGCCGCGCTGATTTGCCTCTCACAGGTATACGTGGGTGTGCACTATCCTTTTGATGTTTTCAGTGGTGCTGTGCTGGGTTCTATACTCGGCTATATTATTGCAGTATTTTTCAATAATTACGCAGGATTAATTAGTTTACAAAATAAAAGCGCCTGATGACAGATATTTTTATACTGCTTGCACTTATTTTTTTGAATGGTTTGTTTGTAATGTCTGAGATAGCGCTGGTATCTGCAAGAAAATCAAGGCTGGAAAATATGGCGCAAAGAGGCGATGCACATGCAAGGGTGGCGCTGGACCTTGCCAATAACCCCGATATTTTCTTATCTGCTGCCCAGATTGGCATTACCCTGATAGCCATTGTTACCGGTGTTTACTCAGGAGAAAGATTTGGCGTATACCTGCGCCCGGTCATTGAAAAGATAGAAGTCTTTAAACCCTATGCGGCCACCATCTCTACCTCCATCATTGTTATCATTGTAACATTTCTTTCCATCATTTTTGGTGAACTGATTCCCAAAAGACTGGGCCTGCAGCGGTCAGAAAAAATTGCAAGGCTGGTGGCACGCCCCATGATCATGTTTGCGCGTTTTACCCACCCTATTGTGTGGTTGTTAAACAAAACCAGTAATCTCTTCTTTTCCATCTTTAACCTGAAGGGCGTAAAAGATGAATCAGTTACAGAAGACGAGATAAAGGCCATCATCAGTGAAGGCACCACGCAGGGTACCATTGATGAAGCAGAACAGGAAATCATTGAGCGCGTATTTCACCTGGGTGATCGCAATATTACCTCGCTGATGACACACCGCAGTGATATTACCTGGTTTGATCTGAACGATAATGAAGACGCCATCCGCGATAAAATAGACCGTGAGCCGCATTCAGTCTACCCAATCTGTGATGGCGATATTGACAATATCAAAGGCATTGTATCTATCAAAGACCTTTACGTTTCCAGCGATGATACGCCGTTTAAAGACATTATGAAGCCTGCTTTGTTTGTGCCCGAAAACAACAGCGCTTACCAGGTACTGGAAAAATTTAAAGAGCTGCGCGCCCATTGCTGTTTTGTGGTAGATGAATATGGCAGTATGCTGGGCCTGATAACCCTCAATGATATACTGGAAGCCATTGTGGGTGATATACCGGAGCCAGACATGCCGGATTATGAGATTATTGAAAGAGAAGACGGTTCCTTCCTGGTAGACGGCCAGATTCCATTCTATGATTTTCTTACTCATTTTGAAAAGACGGAGTGGATGAACGAAGGCGAACATGATTTTGATACATTTGCCGGCTTTATACTCCATGAGCTGGAACATATACCGCATACCGGTGAAAAACTCACCTGGCGCATCTTTGATTTTGAAATCATAGACATGGATGCACAGCGGATAGACAAAGTGCTGGTGAAAATAAAGCCAGACCCTTCAGAAACAACCGAAGAAACCACCTGATGGGGCATAAGCCAGCAATACCCTCGGCTTGCACCAGTTTTGCTGCAGCACCAGCATATAAAGCCATTAGCAACAACTCATTAGCTAAGGCTTGCTGTTTTATATAGCTCAACCCCCTGCAACAATTACACCCCGCAACCGCCAGGCGGAAAATAATACCACGGCTTATTCGTTGTATAAAAAAATCCGCCCTATGAGAACCTTTACAAGGCTTAGCCTGAGTATTTGCATGGCCGCTATAACACTGGCATCCTGCAAAAAAAATGACGCAGCATCTGCTATCAACAACCAGCCCGAAACCGAACCCGCCATCCAAACTGCGGTGAGCGCCAATGTAAGTACCCGCATTGCCGGTTTTTATAAATCGATGCCTGCGCTGTACAACAGCACTACCAAACAATATCCCTTGCTCATCTTTTTGCATGGGGTAGGAGAAACCGGGAATGGCAGTACTGATCTTCCGCGCGTATTACGCAATGCAGTGCCCAGGCTGATAGACCAGCATACCTTCCCTGCCCAGTTTACCGTTAACAACCAAAATTTTTCTTTTATTACCATCAACCCGCAGTTTAAGGAATGGCCGCAGCCGGCAGACGTAAATGCCATGATAGATTATGCAGTAGCCAACTTCCGTGTAGATGAAACCAGAATCTATGTTGCCGGGCTCAGCATGGGCGGTGGTGCCACCTGGGATTATGCCGTGGCCTATCCCAACCGTGTAGCCGCTGTTGTGCCCATTTGCGGTGCCTCATGGCCT
>DATJGC010000576.1:0-5278 GCA_035495345.1 Chitinophagaceae bacterium
CAGCCACTCGTTCCAGCGTTGGCGCACTTTATCTTTATTGATATAGGTTTCTGCAAGGTCAATAAAGAGGGTATAATGGCCGGCTTCACTTTCCATGAAGCGACGGTAAAACTGTTGCATGTAATTGTCTGCAAGGCCTTCGCTGAGGCGTTTAAAACGCTCGCAGCTGCGGGCCTCAATCAATGCCATGGTGAGCAACTGATCAAGAAAGCGATCTTCCACGTTACCGCCTTTGCGTTGAAAACTGAGCAATTCATTTACGTAAAGATCTTTTCTTTGTTTGCCCAATGGCAAACCGCGTTTGTGCAGTTCTGCCAGTACCAGGCGGAAATGGCCCCATTCTTCGGTTACAATGGGCGCCAGTTCTTTTACCAGTTTTTCTTTCTCCGGGTATTTTTGTATCAGCGATATGCAGGTGAGGGCTGCTTTCTGCTCGCAATAGGCATGATCTGTCAAAATCTCTTCCAGTGAAATACCCGCCAGGTCTACCCACCTGGGGTCTGTAGGAAGCTGAAGGCCCAGTATGTTTTTTACGTCTGTACTTATCATTACTTTGCAGCGTTTAGCAGCAGCCCGGTGTTGTGGCGCCTGCAATTTTGCGTAAAGATATGAACGAAGATTTTTTGCTTACTAAAATTACCGCCCGGAAGGAGCAGGATGCCTACCGTCAGCTGCAAGTGGTGGAAGGGCTGATTGATTTCTGCTCTAACGATTACCTGGGCATGGTAAAGAATGCGGTACTGAATACACACGGGGAAGGATTGAGTGCCGGCAGCACAGGATCGCGATTGCTCAGTGGCAACAGCCGGCTGGCGGAGGAAACAGAATCTTTTATAGCAGGCTTTCACCACGCGCCCGCGGCGTTGCTCTTCAACGCTGGTTATGATGCCAACCTGGGGCTGTTGAGTGCGGTGCCCCAGCGCGGTGATACCGTGCTGTATGATGCACTCTCTCACGCTTCGCTGCGCGATGGGCTTAGGCTATCACTGGCCACTGCATGGCCCTTTGCTCATAATGATATGGATGCATTAAGGACCAAGATAGCAACCGCCAGCGGCAATATTTTTGTAGTAACGGAGTCTGTGTTTTCTATGGATGGCGACCAGGCACCGTTGCCTGAACTGGTAGACATTTGCCAGTTGCACCGGGCACACCTGGTAGTGGATGAGGCCCATGCCACCGGGGTAGTGGGTTCCAACGGCGAGGGATTGGCGCAGTATCTTCAATTAGAGCAATATTGTTTTGCACGCATCCATACTTTTGGCAAGGCATTGGGTTGCCATGGTGCGGCGGTATTGGGCAGTACCCGCCTGCGCGATTACCTGGTTAATTTCAGCCGGCCCTTTATCTACACAACGGCCTTGCCGCCGGTTGCAGTGGCGGCCATCCAGGAAAGCTATCGTAAGTTTCCGGCTATGCATGCAGAACGGGAACAGCTGCGCCATTTGATTGCGCTCTTCAGGAAGCTTCCGCTGGGTTTTGAAACACTAAGCAGCGAGACCGCGGTGCAATCGGTGATTATACCCGGCAATACGCAGGCAAAGCAGGTGGCCCGGGCCTGCCGGCAGGCAGGATTTGATATCCGCGCCATTCTTTACCCCACGGTGCCAAAAGGAAGGGAACGGCTGCGCATTGTATTGCATGCCTTTAATACCGAGAAGGAATTGCAGCAGCTGGCTGTTTTGTTACAGCAATGCTGGCAGCAATTACAGGCCGGCACATAAAAAAGCCGGCCCGTTGTAACGGGCCGGCTGCAGGTATTGACGGATTAACAACCTCAGAGACGTATAAGATGAGTAACAAGACGTTTGCTTAATTGAACCATGTAAAACTCGCCAGTTTTAACCATTCCTGCAATGCCATAATGTGGTATTACCGGTTTATGGTATTGCGCTTACAGCGGCCCGTTTAAATCAGGCTGATGATGAACAACCCGATGAAAAGACCGCCCAGGAGCAGCTTTAACTTACGGTGGTTATGAATTGAATGCGTTTCCATATAATTTACTTCTTTTGTAAGACTGTATACAAATACAGGGGTTTAAAAATAATGCCGGGTTTTATTAAAGAATCTATAATTTGACGATACAAAGTTGCTGCAGGTTACAGCTGCCGCCAATACCATTTTGAGGGGATACCCATCAGGGTTAGTAGACGGCAGCGTTTTATCGTTACAACAATGACAAAAGAAAACAGCAGGGCCTTTTTAACTGGTAAAATCATTTACTTTCGGGTGAGCATTTTAATGTTTGTTTAACGTATGAAGATTGTCCATTTTTTAGTAAGCGCAGCCATTTGTATGCTGCTCATCATTGTATTGGGCACGCGTTGGCTATTGCCTGCACCCCTTGCTCAATTATTAAGTCCGCAGCACGGCGTTTGGCAGAATGCAGAACCTGCCGATATCAATTACAATGCAGAATTGTCTTTTCCACAGTTGAAAGGAAAAGCGGAAGTGTATTTTGATGAGCGACTGGTGCCGCATGTTTTTGCAGAGAACGACCAGGATGCGTTTTTTATACAGGGTTACCTGCACGCCAAATTCAGGCTATGGCAAATGGAATTTCAAACACATGCTGCAGCCGGCAGGTTGAGTGAAATCATGGGCGATAAAATTGGCAGCCTGGATGTGCTCAATAAGGTAGACCGCTATTTCCGTCGCCTGGGAATGGGCTATGCCGCAGAAAAATCCCTTGCCATGATGGAAGCAGATACCGCTACCAAAATGATGTGTGACGCCTACACCGCCGGCGTAAATGCCTACCTGCAAACACTCACCAAAAGCCAGTTGCCGCTGGAGTATAAACTGCTGGGCTATGCACCCGAAGCCTGGACCAACCTTAAGACTGCCTTGTTTATTAAATACATGGCTTTTGACCTGGCCGGCGGCGAAAGTGATTTTGAATTTACCGCCGCAAAGAATGCATTGACTAAAATTGAGTTTGAAATGCTGGTGCCCATCCGGCCAGATTCATTAGACCCCATTATACCCGTGGGTACTGTATATGACCCGCCCGCTGTAACGGTAAAAGCGCCTGCCAGCGTGGATTCATTGTACCTCAATTACCAGAAAGATACCAGTACCCTGCCCGTGCTGCCGCAAAAGCCAGATAAAGACAATGGCAGCAATAACTGGGCGGTGAATGGTAAAAAAACAAGGAGCGGTTATCCTATTCTTTGCAATGACCCGCACCTTGGCCTTAACCTGCCTTCTCTCTGGTACGAGATGCAGATTCATACACCGCACTACAATGCCTATGGTGCTACCTTTCCGTCTGCGCCCGGAGTTATCATTGGGTTTAATGATAGTTGTGCTTTTGGCGTTACCAATGCGGGAAGAGACGTGCGTGATTATTATAGCATCAGCTTTAAAGATGGCAGCCGCAGGGAGTATAAATACAACGGGCAGTGGATGCCTACCAACCTGCGCATTGAAGAAATTAAAATAAAAGGCAAACCCAGTTTTGTTGACACTGTAGCCTATACCATTTTTGGCCCTGTTATTTTTGACGATACATATGCCAACCGCAGTAACGACGGAAAGAGTTATGCCGTAAGATGGAAGGCACATGATGCCAGCAATGAAATGAAAATGTTTTACCTGTTAGACAGGGCAAAAAATTACAACGACTATCTTGAAGCCATTAAGAACCTGCACACACCCGGGCAGAACTGTGCCTTTGCCGCAAAGAATGGTGATATTGCCATGTGGTGCCAGGGAGAGTTTCCGGCCAAGTGGACGAGGCAGGGAGATTTTGTAATGCCAGGCACAGACAGCAGCTACCAGTGGCAGGGAATGATACCACAATCAGAAAACCCGCACATGGTAAACCCTGAACGTAATTTTGTGAGCAGTGCCAACCAGTTTCCGGCAGATTCAAGCTACCCGTATTATCTTGGTGGCAGCTTCCCAAATTACCGCGGGTTGATCATCAACCGCAAGCTGCAGGCCATGGCAGATATTACCCCGCAGGATATGATGGAGCTGCAAACCAACAACTACAATGTGTTTGCAGAAATGGCCAGGCCGGTTTTACTGCGCAATACCAACGAGGGTGCACTGAATGCAGAAGAAAAGAACTACCTAAACATGTTTAAAGACTGGAACCTGCGCAATGATACCAATGAAACAGGCCCCGTTATTTTTACCGTGTTTTGGGATGCGCTGGAAAAGGAGGTATGGGCAGATGACCTGGAAAAGATAAAAACCACGGCGCTTCCTTACCAGAGCAGCCTGCTGGAGGGCATGCTTAGAGATTCTGCATTCCGCTTTGCAGACAATATCAATACGCCGCAAAAAGAAACCCTTGCTGATGCTGTAACGGCCGCTTTTAAAAAAGCAGTGCCGCAACTGCAGGCAGCAAAAGCAGCGGGCAAAGACAGCTGGGCCGCCTTTAAAGACACACACATTAATCATTTGACCAAGCTGCCCGCGTTGAGCCGTTTGCACCTGCCCATTGGCGGTGGCACCCACGTTATCAATGCCACCAAGGCAGATCATGGTCCCAGCTGGCGCATGATTGTATCCCTCACACCCGAAACGGAAGCGTATGGCATTTATCCGGGCGGACAAAACGGTAATCCGGGCAGCGTTTACTATGATAATTTTATAGATACCTGGGCCAATGGAAAATATTACCGGCTGTGGGTGATGAAGCAACAGGAAATGGCCGATAACCGCGTTAAATTTAAAATGGTCTTTAGTAATTAACAACAATGCCCGGTGCTTTAAATTGATAGCATATGAAGTTTGTAGCCTCCGTTCTTTTAACGGCCTTACTCAGTTTTATCATTTGTTTGTTCATGGATTGGTGGGGTATTGCGCTGGCCAGTTTTATGGTAGCGCTGTTAATTCATCAATCGCCCCTGCATTCTTTTCTTACCGGCAGCATTGCATTGGTGCTGTTATGGGGTGGGCTCTCCTGGTGGATTGATATGAAGAACCACCACGTGCTCTCGCATAAAATTGCACAGGTGCTTCCTTTCGGTGGTTCCGGTTTTTTGATGATACTTGTAACCGCGCTCATTGGAGGCTTAGTGGCCGGTTTTGCAGCACTGGCCGCCAGCTATGCGCGTGCTAAAAAATAACGCCTTCGCTGCAAAACGCAATGCAGTAGTACAATTTGAAAAAGGTAAAAAAAAATAAAGGGCCTCGAAGGGCCCTTTTCATCAAAACCTTAACCAAGTGATGTAGTTTTCAAAGTGTACCGATGGGTTCTTTCTACGGAATGGATCAACGGGTCAGGGAATTCTACAAGTTATACGGGGGGTAAGGGGCT
>DATJGC010000577.1:0-3070 GCA_035495345.1 Chitinophagaceae bacterium
CCATTGCGTTTACACATTACCGGACCTTCTGCCCAGCTGTATTGCAGTTTTGCATTTATCCAATCGAGATTGATCACCGTGTCTGCCAGTTGCCCGTCTTTGCCCAATGCCTGCAGGCGGTTTACCTTCTGCCCGTTCTTGATAACCATGTAAGGTTTACCATCATCGTCTACAAAAATGGAATTATCGTAGCCCAATGGCCCGGTAGTAGCATTGGTATGAAGGGGCTGCGCATCGCTCCATGGACCATAGGGACTTTCCGCTTTGCAAAACCACTGGCCGTTGGCCGAAAAATACAGCCAGTAGGAACCATAGAAATAAGTAATGGCGCCCTGCCAGATCCCTGCAGAGGGCCGATCGGTTATTGATTGCGCTTTTGATGGTGGTACTACCCTGCTGATGACCTTCCAGTGTACCAGGTCTTTGGAATGATAGATGGGTAAATAGGGCGTGAAATGGAAACTCGAACCGCAGTGGTAGAAATCATCGCCCACCTTCAAAAGGGTTGGGTCTGGATGATCGCCGGGTAATACGGGATTTACATAGGTATTTACCTGCTGGTAATTGGCATTGGCGGAAGCTGCCGGTTGCGCATCTGCAACCCCATAAGCAAATAAGTTACAGACAGCGAGAAGAAGGCAGCGGCAATGGTTCATTATGGATAGCGCGTTTGAAATAAAAAATGGGCCGGACGGAATGGGTAAAGAATATTGTTTGTTCACTGCATTTGCCTGCTGGCCTCAACGTTCTTATATATCGTGCAATGAAGCTACCTGTTAACCCAAGAGGTTGAAAGTACAGAACAGTTTTACAACCGCTGTGTAATGGTATGATACAGCACGGGCAGCTTTGCCGCATCAATACCCGAATGTTTGATAATACCCAGATGTGAAGTAAAAATATGGGTATTTGATCAAATTTTGCAACCGGTTGCGATTTTTAATTAAAATATTAGGTACTTTAGCTGTAACGACCTTGGGTAAACGGTTGTTGGAATCGGTTTCTTTTCTTCCATAATCTGCGTATATAATAACTGCCCGCCCCGAGGGCAAACAATGCTTACTGTTCACTGCGGCAAAATTGCTGTATCAGTAGTTTTGATGGCAGCGCATATACCTGCCTGTTAGCAGCCGGCAGGCATTGAAACCAATAGAAAGCATGCTGCCTTTGAAAAATGCGGAGCGTAATGCCTTGCCTGTATTGTAATTAATAAAGCTGATTGTGAGAGTTTACTGTTTCCTGCTGTTAACGATTGCCTGTCTTGATTGCTTTTCTTCGGTTGCGCAAACCAAAGCGCCACCGGTGGGTGAAAAGAATGTAGCCTATTACTGGGGCCAGGTAGCGCTGCAATGTACGGGCAATGATACTGAACGCTTCCGCCCCCGCCCCACTGTTACCTCACGTTTTCTGGCGCTGATCTGGACCGCTGTTTTTGATTCCTGGACACGTTACGACGCAAAAGCAAACCCGGTTTATTTAACTGGTGTGGCAAGAAGACCGGCTGATGAACGCAGCCTTCAAAACAAAACAACCGCCATTTCTTATGCCGCCTACCGGAGCATGCTGGCGTATTACTATTCAGACTCTTTGCTGCTCAGAAAGTGCATGAAGGATCTTGCGCTTGACCCCGATAACAGTAGTACAGACCCGGCAGACCCTGCGGGCATTGGTAACCTCGCTGCCGCTGCCGTGTTGCTGCAACGGCTGCGCGATGGCGCTAACCAGGATGGCACAGCCACCACCAACGCCGGCCTGCCCTATGCAGATTACACCGGCTACAAGCCCGTCAATACCGCCGATACACTCAATGATTTACGACACTGGCAACCTAAATATTTCTCTGATGCCAATGGCAAACCATTTCTGCCCGAATGTTTAACCCCGCAATGGGGCCATGTGCAGCCATTGTTACTGGCCAGCGCCAGCCAGTTCAGGCCACCGCCTCCACCGGCCATTGGTTCAGCAGAACTCATTAAAGAGATAAAAGAAGTAGTGGCGCTGCAGGCGGCTTTAACCAATGAACAAAAAGGCCTGGTAGAATTTATGCGTGATGGGCCAAAGTCTGTACAGCAGGCGGGCCACTGGTTTATTTTTGCGCAGGAAGTATCCAGGCGCGATAAGCATACGCTTGACGATGATGTAAAAATGTATTTCCTGGTACAGGCCGTGGCCATGGATGCCTTTATTGCCTGCTGGGATGCAAAAATGTTTTATGATTTTGCACGCCCCTACTCGCTCGTACATGATTATTACAAAGACCAGGTGATACGGCTCTGGGGCGGCCCGGGGGCCGGTTTCATTGATACAACGGGCAGGCAATGGCGACCATACTCTCCCGATAGCTTTCTTTGTCCGCCCTTCCCCTCCTATGTCTCCGGCCATAGCACCGTAAGCGCAGCCTGCGCAGAAGCACTCCGGCTCTTTACCGGTAGTGATGCCTTTGGCGCTTCCGCTACCGTGGTGCCCGGCGCACTTACCGAGCCAGCCCACGCAGGCGCACCGGTAACCCTTCATTTCAGGGGCTTTACCGAAACTGCGGAAATGGCCGGCTTCTCACGCGTGCTGGGCGGCTACCATATACAGGCTGATAACAAAGAAGGATTGATACTGGGTAGAAAAGTAGCCGCGGCTGCATGGGAGAAATACAGACAATATACCGGCGACAAAACACTTATTCGTACACAAAATAACCTGGCAAATGCAAGCAAGTAATCTACGCAATGCAATCGTCTTACTATTGCCGCTCGCTGTGCTGGCATTCTCTTGCAATACCGCCACAGAAAAGCCCGCTGCAAAACCTGTTTTTAATAAGGTGCCTGCTGCGCAGAGTGGCATTTCATTTAGCAATAACGTGGAAGAAAACGCCGGGAAAAATAATTATGAAAACTTCGCCTACGTATACAATGGTGCCGGTGTTGCCATCGGCGATATTAATAACGATGGCCTGCCTGATGTTTATCTTACCGCCAATGAATTGCCCAATAAATTATACCTGAACCTGGGCGGCATGAAATTTAAAGACATTACCAGCAGCGCAGGGGTGGATGGTGGCCAGGGGTGGGACAATGGC
>DATJGC010000578.1:0-2583 GCA_035495345.1 Chitinophagaceae bacterium
TGTACGAAAGTCAGACAAACCACTGCTGGTTAAACAATCCATCAGCTCAGTGGAAGAAGTGCTGCCGGCTGATCTTTTTCTCCGCGTACATCGTTCTTATATTATTGCCATTGACAAAGTAGCCGCATTTACCAACCATGATATTGAAATTGCTGGCATGGAAATACCCATTGGCAGACTCTATGCGCAACAACTTGATAAACTGAGAAGAGATTGATATTCGGCCCAGTCAATGTCTTATTTACAAGCCGTTGTACAGCTCGCCACCGACTCACCAAAATGGGCACGCAGATAAGAATACGGTTGTATGCCGTTTTGCTTTACGTATAAGATTATCCAATCATCGTACCTGACTGCCCTGGCACTCACAGTTACGGGGGCCGCCACAAAGGGTTGCACTGTTTGGTTCATCTTCTCTCCATTCTCTCCCAACAGCAGGTAATAATTATTATTCCCTTTATCATCCTGCACCTTTAAAACGGGCGGTATACCACCAAGAATACAGCGGATGGCGCAGTCTTTATGTGGCTTTCCTTCTCCCGGTTTCATAACGCCAAAAAAACATTTCGGGTCTACAATTTCACCCTGCAGCTGCTGATCGCCGATGGCTTCCAGTACCGGGCCTGCAGCAGGGTCAGCAGCGGTTGCAGACGTAACAGGGTTACCATCACTCGTGTCTACCTGCATGAGCAGTTTGCCATCGTTATACAAGAGGGTGCCCCGTATAGCTACCTGCCGGCCGTTAAGTGATTCACCCAGTGCTTTCTCTGCTGCAGCCATTGCGCCTTCCGCACCAAACTTGCCATAGCCAATAAGGGGTATGCTGATAAAACAGGGTTTGCCGAAAATATCTTCGCCATTCCTGGCTTTTAGTAAAGGTATCGGTGTGTTAAAATAGGTTCCTTTTACTTCCGTGGTTTTCCCGAATTCAAAATTGCCGCTTGCAAACGGTTTTTGCGCAAGCGATAAAACAACAGCTATGATGACTACCAGCACCATCAAACAGCCAACAAAATATTTTACGCGATGAGCGTAAGCGCGCGGGGCCTTGTCCATCCAGCCAATATAAAACTCATCTTTTTTCATCTTACCTGTATGCTTTATTGTTACCCTAACAAGCTACACCCGGCCGAGCTGTGCCTTCGGGCAACGGACTTGGGTGTAGCCATACTTTGCCCTCTGCCACCCGCAGATCATAAGTGCTTACCTTCTCTTTAAAGGGCGGTGGCGATTGCCCATTGCCCGGCAGGTACTGGTAACCATGCCAGGGGCAGGTAATGCAGCCATCTATTATTTTTCCTTCGCCCAGCGGGCCACCCTGGTGTTTACAAACATTATTAATGGCATACAGTCTGCCTTCATGTTTATACACGGCTATTCTTTCTTTGCCAATGCAAAATATTTTTGCGCGCGATTCTTCAAACTCATTGCTGTTGCAGACGTAGAAAAAACCCTGTTCTTCAACGTTATACTGTTGCTGGTCTCTTTTCACTTCACGACTGCCTGCCAGCAGGTGCAGGGTAATAAGCGTAGCCGCGCCCAGTGCCAGCATGATAACCAATACAGGGTGTGTTTCATACTGTACTACGCCCAGCATAACGTGCAGGATGATTAACAAATAGGCGAAATACACTGCCATGTGCAAGGTCTTCCAGGTTTTTGGCGATAAATTGTGGAGCCAAAAATCATGACTGGTGGTGGCCATCAGCAGTAGAATGAGCAGGGCAAAAAACCCCAGCGACTGAAAGGGAAATTGCGCAATACTGTTGTACTGGGTATTGGAGGTAAAAAGTGATACAAAAGGATTTTGATTGCCCAGGGCATGAAACTGTAACAAAGAAAAACCGCCATGTACCAGCGCCACAACAAACATGGTTACGCCCAGGTGCCGCCGGTTATAGAGCAGCGGCATGTATTTATTATTGAGTCTTGTAAGCGGACCGATAGCAAGAATGATGTGCAAAAGCAACAGTGCCAGTGTACCCGCCGCCCTGATCAACAGGGTTTCAAATGTATACTGCGGATTGTAAATGCTGGTGAGGCCGGCAAATACCAGCAGGTAAGCGATACTAAGACCGGCAATGAGCAAATCGTACTTTTTCTTTTGCCGGTTCCAGCCCACGGCCACATAAGAGGTACTCATGGTATACAGTTGATGCTGTCAATAACCTGTTGGTGAATAAAATCATAAAGGATAAATGCCTGCGTTGCGCCAGGGTTTTTTCCAAAAGAGCTATCCAGCGGAAAATACCAGTGGCCCCGTTCCGCCACCCGACCGATCAGCCTCCTGCCCACATTTTCCACGCCTGGCCCCGCATAGATAACAGCGCTGGGGTATTGCAATGGTTGTTTGTTTATCCACTCCAGCTGCAGCGCTGAACCATCACTGTTAGTTCTGATAGATGCAGTATAATTTTTATTGCTTGCTTTTTTCAATACCACCGGCAATGGTGTAACGGGGGGCGGTTGCAAACCGGCTTGCAAAGGCCAGGCAGGTACAGATAACCAGGCCAGCAGTATACCCGCTGGCAACAGAATGGCAAGCGCTGTCCAAACCTGCAGGTGTATTTTTCTAAGCGGTTT
>DATJGC010000579.1:0-3079 GCA_035495345.1 Chitinophagaceae bacterium
TACACATGGCTGCTGGCGCTCTGGGCCGTTATATTTTTAAGTGCCGAGTCTTATCTTTTTAACAACCAGCTCTTTTATGATGAAAGCGCCGGCTGGCAAAGCGCCGGGCATCTGTTCCTGAAGGCAATTCTGCCGATAATATGGGGCGTCTGTTCTTTTGTCTGCATGTGGCTGGGCATGCATTACAAATACCGTACGCTGCGCATCATATCGCTTATATTGTTTAGCATCACTTTATTGAAATTGTTTGTCTTTGACATCCGTAATATTCCAACCGGTGGCAAAATTGCGGCCTTTTTTTGCCTCGGTGTACTCTTACTGGTGGTTTCTTTTATGTACCAGCGCTTAAAACGCATTCTTATTGAAGATGAAAGAAAAATGGATCAAAATATATAACCTTATTGGCCTACTGGTTTGTTTTGCACTGGCCAGCCACGCACAGCAGGTGTTTAGAAAACAGGCGCCGCTAAACACGGTGCCGGCAGATGGATTTTACCAGGTAAACCTGTCGCCTGCACTCACCGCGTGGCTGCAGCCAGACCTGCGCGATATACGGTTGCTGAATAAAGACGGCCAGCAGGTACCGTACATATTAAAAACCGACCAGCAGGCATTGCAGGAAAAACCACTTCCATCACCTGCGCTCCGGCAAACAGACAGCGCAGACAAACACAGCTACATAAAAATCAATTTTAACAGCCCGTTTTTTATTGACCGGTTGATTATAACGGTGAAGGGTCCACGTTTTTTTCAACGACAGGCATTTATTTATAACGATGCTGCCCGCGGCCGCGAGCTCCAAAAGGCTTTTACCATAAGTTCCGGAGCCGAGACAACAGTTCCGTTGATGACAAAAACAGCCCAACTTTTGCTGGTGATAAAAAATGACGACAACCCAGTACTGCAAGTGCAGGCGGTGCGGGCGGAACAACTTAACAGGTACCTGTTGGCTTACCTTGAAAAAGAAAATAATTACCGGTTGGTCTTTCAGGATAGCCTGGCAGCTGCGCCGCAATACGACCTGGCTGTTTTCACAGACAGTATCAAACAGCAAACAACAACGCTTCAGCACGGCGCCATACAGGCCAATATTGCTGAGGGCCCCATGGCAACATTTAAAAGAGACGATAACAAATGGATGATCTGGGTGGCCATAGGACTAGCCATTTTCATCTTACTCTTACTGACCTATCGGCTGATGGGTGAAATAAAAAAGAAACAATGATTATTTACAATATCACTACCAAAGTGCATTCTTCCATAGACCAGCAATGGCTGGGCTGGCAACAGGAAATATTTATACCTGCTATGATGGCCACGGGCTTTTTTTCATCGCACAGGTTTCTTCGTTTGCTCGACCAGGATGATAGCGAAGGCAACACCTATGCTGTGCAATATACAGTAGACAACCAGGAGCAGTACAACCAATTCATGCTACAGCAGGCCACCGCCCTACGTGGAATGGCAGCAGCAGCCTGGGGTGAACGTGTTATCTCCTTTCACTCGGCGCTTGAAGTTATACAGTAATCATGTGGATAAGGAGCCATGATTACAATTGTTAGTTTTTTACGAAGAACCGTGCCTGCAAACGCAGTACTGGCAAGCGTTTCAGGGAGTGGCCGCTGAAACCCTTTACAGTCAAGGCTTTCAGCGGTTGTATTAAAATGCAGCTATTTCAAATCAGTAGCCGGGATCGTGTAAAATGCTTATTCCACGCGGGTTGCAGCAATTTTAAAGTTTTCTACATTCAGTAAAAAATATTTTGCCGGCAAGTAAAAGCGTCTAAATTTGTCACGCGTTAAAATAAAAACACACACTATGAACAAAGCTGAATTAATTGCAAAAATTGCTGACGATGCTGGCATTACCAAAACACAGGGAAATGCTGTATTGGATTCATTTATTGAAGCAGTAACAAAAACTTTAAAGGGAGGCGGAAAAGTAACCCTCGTAGGTTTTGGAACTTTCTCTGTAAGCAAGAGAGCTGCACGTAATGGCCGTAACCCTCAGACCGGCGCCGTTATTAAAATTAAAGCCCGCAAGGTGGCTAAATTTAAAGCTGGTAAAGAATTATCTGCAAAATTGTAACGCTATTATACCGCATTAAAAGCCCCGGCACGCATGAAATGTTTCCGGGGCTTTTGCTTTCATACGTATCTTTGCCTTAAGCAGTCATAGGATTGCCATTCATTCAAACAATAAAAATCAGATTATGGGAAGAGGTGATAAAAAAACCAAAAAAGGAAAAATTTTTAAAGGCTCATTTGGTAAGAGCAGACCTGCTAATGCGCCGGTAAAAAAAGCAGCGCCAAAGAAAGAAGCTAAATAAGGCTCAGCGGTTGGTTGAATGATCAGTAAGGTTGGCTACAACAGCGCTGTTCATTCAATCAACCCATTAACATGCCGCAGCACCGGGCAAACCCTTCTGCACGATAGATGCGGTGTTTCTTAAGCTCGCTAAGGAGCTAATCTTTCCATTATCCATTGCCCCTGTTCCTGCAGGCTGTATTGGATACGATCATGCAGCCGACTGGCCCTTCCCTGCCAAAACTCCACTGTTACCGGTTTTACGCGATAGCCTCCCCAATGCGGCGGACGTTCAATAGAAGTATTATTAAATTTTGCGGCTACCTGCTGCTCATTGTTGTCTAGCCATTCACGGTTGCTGATGACCCTGCTTTGGGGCGAAGCCCAGGCGCCAATACGACTGCTGGCCGGGCGACTATTAAAATACTGGTCGCTCTCCTCCGCGCTTGTCTTCTCTACCAGGCCGGTGATGCGTACCTGCCGTTCCAGCTCTTTCCAGAAAAACACCAGGCAGGCGCGCGGGTTTTCTTCCAGTTGCATACCCTTAAAGCTCTCGTAATTGCTGAAGAATACAAAGCCATTTTTATCGAAGCCCTTTAAAAGAACAATACGTGCAGCCGGCAAACCGGTGATGGAAGCGGTTGCCAGCGTCATGGCATTTACTTCGTCTATTTCCGCATGCACTGCTTCTTCCCACCATTTCAAAAACTGATCATAGGGCGTTTTTGCAACATCTTTTTCCAACAGCGATTGCTGCCGGTAGTCTTTCCTG